>JBLFXJ010000057.1:0-29977 GCA_047609825.1 Myxococcota bacterium | reverse complement strand
AATGCGTTCACCGTGAGCGACCACGCGAAGGCCACCGAGGGGATCGAGTGTCGGAAGGACGCGGGTGTGATCGACGAGACGCCGATGGCGTACAAGCCGATCGACGACGTGATGCGTGCCCAGTCGGATCTGGTCGAGGTCGTGCACGAGCTGCGCCAGGTCGTCTGCGTGAAGGGGTGATGTCATGATCGAGCTCGACGGTTCGTTCGGCGAGGGCGGAGGCCAGATCCTCCGCACCTCGCTGGCCCTCTCACTGTGCACCGGGCGTCCATTCCGGGTGCACGCGATCCGTGCAGGCCGCCCGCGGCCCGGCCTGCTCCGGCAGCACCTGACCTGCGTGCGGGCGGCTGCAGCCATCGGCCAGGCGGAGGTCCAGGGCGCTGAGCTGGGCAGCACCGAGCTGGTGTTCCGGCCAGGCCCGGTGACGGGCGGGCAGCACCGGTTCGCCGTCGGCAGCGCGGGCAGCGCGAACCTCGTGCTCCAGTCCATCCTACCTGCGCTGCTCACGGCGTCGGCGCCGAGCGAGGTGACCATCGAGGGGGGCACCCACAACCCGTCGTCACCGTCGTTCGAGTTCATCCAGCAGGTGTTCGCGCCGCTCCTCTCCCGGATGGGGGTGGAGCTGGAGCTGGAGCTCGTGCGCCACGGCTTCTACCCGGCGGGCGGGGGTTGCCTCGTGGCCCGGGTCACCCCTGCGGCCCGTCTGGCGCCCCTCACGCTGACCGAGCGCACCGGAGCGCCGGTGCTCCGCGCCACGGCGGTGGTGTCAGCCCTGTCGAAGAGCATCGCCCGACGCGAGCTGAAGGCGCTCATCGGTGCGCTCGAGCTGGACTGGCCGCAGACCCGCGTGGTGGACGTCGAGGCGCCGCGAGGGCCCGGGAACGCGGTCTGGGTCGAGGTGGAGAGCACCAACATCACGGAGATGTTCGTCGGGTTCGGCACCCGAGGCAAGAGCGCCGAGGCAGTCGCGGCGCGCATCGCGGGGCAGGTGCAACAGTACCTGTCCAGCGGAGCCCCGGTCGGCGCGCACCTGGCGGATCAGCTGCTCATCCCGCTGGCACTCGCGAGCGGAGGGACCTTCCGTACCGTCCCTCCGACCGCTCACACCACCACAAATGTTGCCGTGGTGGAGCGCTTCCTCCCCGTCCGGTTCCAGCGGACCGAGCACGGGGACAGCACGTCGTTCGCGGTCAGTCCGCGCTGAGGTAGGGCCGGAACCGGTCCCAGCCCCCGAAGCCGCTGCCGACCGCGACCACCTCGAGCGACGGGTCCACCACCGCCCAGGCGGGGAACGACAGGCCGCCGTCGAGGGCGTCGCCCAGCACCCACGGACCCCACCCGCGATCGGCGAGCACCGGCGACCGGAGCCCATAGGTCGCCGCCCACGCGATCTGTTGCTCGGCGGCGGTGTCGCCGAATGGATCGCCGAGCGACGGGACCAACAGGGTGATCACCTCGACGGTGATCCCTTCGGCGGCCATCGCCTCGACGAACGCGGCCTCCCCGGCGGCCATGTCCTGGCACGGGGGGCAGTCCAACGCCGACAGCTCCACGATGAGCCACCGCCCGGCGAAGTCGTGCAGGCGCACGGTCTCGAAGCACTGATCCTCGAACCACCCGTCCGGGAGCGTCTTGCCCTCCCGCACGGTCCATGGACCCTCCCATGCGGGCGGATCGGCGCGGGGCCAGCCGCAGCCATACTCCCCTCTCTGGGGCCGGTTTCCGTGCCACGGATCCCCCCGCCCCTCCCCCTCGCGGAAGGTGCCGTCCACGGTGAACCGCACCTGCCCGGCGGCGGCGGCCACCCAGTCCGTGCTGTTCGTCCAGCGCCGGACATCGGCGTCTGGTGGCGCCGTGCCCTGGCGCGACAACGGTAGGTTGGGCCCCGCCCTTCGCCACCCCTCCCCTGCCGGGCCATGCCACTCCAGCGCATCCACGGGCAGGCTCGACACGCTCTTATGGCACGGCTCGCCGCGCACCAGCTCCGTGTCCAGGCGGAACATCGCGTCGCAACCGGGGCAGAGCCACGGGACGGACCGGTCTTCGCTACCGTCGTAGGCTCGGGTGTAGCTGCAGTCGACCAGGCCGGCGGCCTCGGCGGCCGCGTCGAAGTCGGCCGTCCACGTGGCCTCGCCCGTGAGCGTGACCACCGCCGCGAGCGGGGCGCTCGTGTCGGGGACACACGCCAAAATGAGCCAGACCCACATACGGTTTTCCTACCTCGTGACGCCCTGTCGCGCTGCGCGCCGGTTCCCCGGGTCGGTGCGACGCTCTGTCCAGGGGCACGTCGGAGCCGGCCCGCGACCGCTGTTCCGCGCGGGCACGGGACTTGCTCTTCCGGTGAGACGGGGCAAGAGGAGCACCATGCGGGAGTGGCTCGCCATCGCTGGGTTCGTGCTGCTGCTGACCGGCTGGTCGGCGCTCCAGGTGCACTGGGCCCGCACCGAGGCACCTCCACCCGCCGATCTGCCGGCCGTCGAGGCGGTGGTCGCCGCACCTCCGGCCGACACCGTCGCCGCCGGCAACATCCGGCTCACCCCCCACTCCATGCGCATCGCGTCCTCCGCCCGGCACTTCGTGGACACTCGACCGCCCCGCAGGTACCGCGACGACTGCAGCGGCTTCGTGTCGGCGATCCTGACCCGCGCAGGCGTGCCGATGGACGGCGTCGTGGCGTCGATCTGGGAGTCGGCCCGTGTCAACGGCGCGCTGCATCACAACCCGATCCCCCGGATCGGGGATCTGGCGTTCTTCGACAACACCCACGATCGCAATCACAACGGGGTGTGGGATGACCAGCGCACCCACATCGCGGTGGTGGTCGACGTGGACCCGGACGGCACCATCGTGCTCGCCCACAACGGCAGCGACCGTCGGCTGATCCGTATGAACCTGCTCGAGCCCCACCTCCACGAGACCGAGGCCGGGGAGCCGCGCAACTCGTGGCTCCGGCGGCACGGCTACAGCGATGAGGTGAAGCTCCAGCTCACCGGGCAGCTGTGGTCCGGGTTTGCCACGGTGAACGACCCCGACGCCTGGCTCGACGACGAGTAGATGAGGGGCTCGGCCCGTATGCCCGCCACCCGCGTGGCCCTCGCCAGGCATCTCCGGGAGCTCAGCCGGGGGTCATGAGTCGGCGCCGGTCAGGTGCGCGAGCTGGTCGATCGCCGCTCGGCGAACGCCCTCGAGGGAGGCATCTCCCACGCGGTTCTCCCACTCGCCCGGGTCCTCCACCCGGTCATAGAGCTCCGCCACCGTCTGGGTGCGACGGTCGACCACCGCCTTGTACCGATCGTCGAGAACCATGGAATAGTCCGCCACCTCGCTGACCACGGTGGACTTTCCGGTGAACTGGCCTGGCCCACCCAGCACAGCGTCGTGGAGCGGCACACCGAGGTGGATCCGAGGATCCAGGCCGCCCAACGCGAGCAGGGTGGCTGTCACGTCGAGCTGGTCGCACCACCCTGATGCGGTCCATCCCACGCTCCCACCCGGGGGCCGCATGATCAGGGGCACCCGCACCGAGCCGTCGAAGAACGCGATCTTCCCGATCAGGTTCTTGTCGCCGAGAAGCTCACCGTGGTCGGCACCGAACACGACCCACGTATTGTCGAGCTGGCCAGACTCCGCGAGGCCCTCGATCACGCGCCCGACCAGCGCGTCGACCATCGACACTCGCGCCAGATACTTGGTCACCATGGCCCGCCGATCGTCATCTCCCAGGGGCATCGACCACTTGCGGCGTAGGATGCGCACCAGCCCCGACCACGGCCGACCTGGATCCCTCGCGTCCGGCAGCGGGAGATCTGGATCCCGCGGGTCGTACATCTCCGCCCACGGCGCTGGGGCATCCCACGGAGGGTGTGGCCCAGGGAAGTTGACCTGCAGGTACCAAGGGCTGTCGCCAGCAGCGGCGGCGATCCAGTCCGCCGCGGTGTCGGCCATCCACGAGCCCACGTGCTCGCTCGCCGACAGCCCCCACCGCGGGTCGTCAAACCGCGGCGCCAGCCACTCTCCGTTCACGTGGGAGACGTCCTCATACTCACGCACGAACCGCCTGAACAGTTGATACCGATCGACGCGGCCCGGCTCTGTCCGCGCCGACAGCCAGTCCGACCAGGCGTTGGGATAGCGGGCGCACAGCCGCACCCCCGACAGCTCGATGCCATCGGAGAACCCGACCCGGTCCAGCCGATCGAACCAGTCGTCTTTGTGCCCAGTGCCGTGGTGCAGGTGCACCTTGCCGATCACCGATGTGCGGTAGCCCGCCTCGTCCCGCAGCCGGCGCACATGGCTCGGGCCGTCGAGGTCTGGCCAGCTCGCGTTGGTGACCACGCCCGAGCGCGATGGGAGCACACCGCTCATCATCACCGAGCGGGCCGGCATGCACAGCGGCGAGGACGTGTGGCAGTCCGCAAACCGCACCGCGCCCGCGGCCAGCGCATCGAGATTCGGGGTCTGCACCAGCGGCATGCCGGCGACACCCATCGCATTCCAGCGGAACTGATCCGCGTAGATGTACAGGATGTTCGGACGGCGAGGTGGCTCGCTGGCCCCGTGGACCTCGAGCTCCGAGGGTGACCTGGGCGCGGTTGGGTCGGTGCGCCGTGATCCGCGGCCTGCGGGACCCTCACACCCGGCGACCCCCGCCGCGAGCGTGCTCCCGATCAGTGAGCGTCGACTGAGGTGCGCCATGGGCCACAGCATAGTCAAGGTCCCGACGCACTGGAAGCTGGGCACCACCCGCGCCGGTCATTGCGGCCAGGTGGATCAGGGGGCGGCGGTGAACGTCCCGCTGACCACCTCGCTCCCATCCGGCAGGTGAACCCGCAGGCGGTAGTCGCCGTTCAGTGTGGGCCCGTGGCCGACCACGGGGCTGCGCACCGGCACGGAGAAGGTCCACTGAAACGCCCGCTCCGGCTGCTCGAGACCGTCGGCGTAGGGCGGGTCCGGCACCAGGTCGATCCAGAATGACGCGCCATCGGAGTCCACCGGCAAGCCGTTCGGCCGCACGACGGGCGTGCCGTCCGCGTGCTCGAGGAAGGCCAGCGGCGCACCGAGCCACGGGTCCAGCCCGTTGACGGTGAACGTGACCACGTCGGCCAATCCGGCCGTGGCGGGCACGTCCGAAACGATGGTGCCGAGTCCCCTGGGTGGCGTGACGAGGAACGGCGCGTACTCCCGACCGCCGAACGGCTGCACGGGATCCAGCCCCCGCTGCGCCGACCCCTCACCGGTGGCGAGCGACGACACCCGGAACGCCTGATCGAGCAGGTACTCACCCTGTCGTGGCCCCCACAAGGTGCCGCTCGCCTCGTAGCCGCCCTGCCACCAGTCGTCCTCGAGGAGCGAATACCCGAGGTAGTCCTGACCATATCCGACGAACCACACATTGCTCAGCCCGAGCTCGGTGCCGAGCCGACCGATCAGCGCCTCAGCGACTGCGGTGGTGGGCTCACCGGGGAAGGTGACCAGGTGCAGCGGCCCGACGGTTCCAGCGGTGATCTCGGTCTGCAGCGGGGCCGAGAAGTCTTCGCTGAACCAGATGCACCGCTCGTCGAGGTCGTCCACGGTCGTGGCGGGGTCGCAGTCCGATTCGAGCCCCAGCCCGCAGTACACAGCCCCGTAGTCGTACCGGAAGGTGTCGTCGGGGTACTCCAGCACCTCTCGGTCGATCCGCATCCGGTGCGTCTCGACGTGCAGCGTGGGCTCGCTCTCCCACGCGATCCCAGGCACTGCATCGGCCACCACATCCGCCACCGACTGCCCGATCTCGGCCATGCGGGCGTAGCCATCGGGCATCGAAGCACCATCCTGCAGCGGCACCGACGGAGAACCTGGCGACACGTCACCCGCCCATGCGTTCAGCATCAACACCTGGACCGGGGCAGAGAACCGGTCTTCGATGGCCGCCTCGATGCCGCCGGACACATCCTGGGACAGGGTGAGGTCCTCGATGCTCAGCACCGTGCCGTGAACCGGGACGGTGACGACCAGCGCAGCCAGCTCACCACCCTGCTCCACGCCGAGGATGGGGAGCGCCCCGTTCACGTGGTCGGTCCCGTCTTCGCACCGCCGGTCGTCGATCGCGTCGGAGCAGTCGGTCCAGGCCACGCCGACCCGACCTGGGGCGAGGTCGGCATAGGCAGCCTCTACAGCGTCGGCCATCGCGGCGACCATGCGGTCGTAGTGCTCGGGGAAGAACCGATCGGCGATGAGTTCGAACGGCCCCTCCGCATCGATCACCCGACCGGGGCCGGCGTGGGTGTGGGTGGCGCCGATGACCAGCGCATCGTCCAGATCCCGGCCCAGACGGGTCTGGAGCTCGAGCACTACGGCCCGACGCAGCTGCTGGAAGACGCCGACCGTGTCGGACCGAAGGAACACCACCTCGTGCCCGGGACCGCGGGAGAGCACGACCGCCCGGAAGTCGGGATGGGCGTGGATCCGGTTGGTCGCAGGGTAGATCTCGGCGAACGGCGACGGCTCTGACGACACGTCGAACCCACCATAGCCGACGGTGCCGATTCCCACGGGCACCGGCATGCGCACCCTGGCCACGCCCACCTGCAGCGGGCCTGCGGGCGCCGGGGTCTCTGCGAGGACGTCGGTGTCATCGGTCGGGGATCCGCCGGTACAGGCGAGCAGCGCGAGCGCGAGGAGCATCGGGGCCTCCGGACGAGCCCCCAGACTATCGCGGCCGATCACTCCGGGTCGAGCAGGATCACCCGCTGAGCACGGTCGCCGGTCAGCCAGACTCGCCGGGTGCGATAGCCCGGTGCGCCCAGGTCGATCTGTCGGGGCTCGCCCGCGTGCAGCTCTACCTCGAGCGGGGTGTGGCCCAGCAGTCGGCCATCGGTCTCCAACACCTCGGCGCCGGCGGGTGTGGAGCGCACCTCGACCAGCACGGTCTTCGACCACGCGCCGACCGACGCCATCGGTGACACCCCGGCGAGGGTGCCCTGCCCGATGGCCCAGCCGGCGATCAGCGCGAATGTCACCGCCGCGGCGACCGCAGCCATCGGCACCCAACTCCGCCGCCGGAATGGCGACCTCGACCGGAGATCGGCCGCCGGCGTGACCGACGATGTGGACAGCGTGCCGGCGGGGGAGATCATCGCCGTCAACACCGGCGGCACGGGCGTGACAGCGCGGTTCACGCTGACGCACAGCTCAGGTGGCAGCACCACCTGGCCTCGATCCAGCCGGAGGGGGACCTGGCCATCGAGCCGACCGAGCAGCTCCCGCCGCACCACGCGGAGCGCGCGCAGAAGCTCCTGCATGGTGGCGAACCGGTCGTCCGGGCCCTTCTCGAGGCAGGTGCGCACTACCCATTCGAAGGTGCGCGATGCCGTGGTGGTAGGCAGCACCTCGGCGAGCGCGGGCACCGGGCTCGCGGTGTGGGCGTAGAGGATCTCGGCCGACGTGGCTCCCAGGAAAGGTACCCGGCCGGTGAGCAGCTCGAACAGGATCACCCCGACGGCGTAGATGTCGGCGCGCGCATCGACATCCTCGGCCCGCGCCTGCTCTGGGGCCATGTACGGGGGACTGCCGATGGCGCGCCGGGCGCCCGTGATCTCCCCATCCTCTCCGATCTGCTTCACCAGGCCGAAGTCCAGCACCTTGACGTGCTCATCGTCGGCCCGACCGACCACGAACACATTCGCGGGCTTGAGATCCCGGTGCACGATGCCATGGCCATGCGCCTCGGACATCGACGCCCCGATCTGCCGCACGAGCTCGAGGGCACGCCCGGGCGCCACCGGCGCCTCCTCCCGGATCAGATCGGCGAGGGTGCGCCCCTCGAGGAGCTCCATTGCGATGAAGCACAGGCCGTCTTCGCACGCGCCGTAGTCGTACAGGCGCACGGTGTTCGGATGGGCCAGTCGGGCCGCGACCGACGCCTCACGGAAGAACCGGATTCGCGCGTCGTTCGACGATCCAGCGCGGTGCAGCACCTTGACCGCGCAGACGCGATCGATGGGCCGCTGGATCGCTCGGTAGACCTTGCCCATGCCGCCGTGCGCGAGCAGCTCCACCAGTTCGAACCGCCCCTCGAGGAGCCGCCCGACCAGCGGATCCGGCTCCGCTGTGTCCGTCGCTGGAAGATGGGGGTTGTGCATTCACCGTCCGTGCCCTCCCCACCATAGCGACTGTGCCCTGCGGAGCGAAGCGGAACGATGTGGGAAGGCCCGCGGTGTCGGTTCGCGGACGACGTGCTACAGCCCCCCGGTCTTCTGCCTGGAGCCGCACCTTGTCGCTGCGCGCCCTGTCCCTGTCGTGCCTCGCGGCCGCAGCCGTCGCCCCAACCGCACAGGCTGCGGAAGTCCAGTTCGAGGGCTACTACCGCGCCCGTATGCGCCTGGCGGACAGCCTCTCGCTCGATCGCACCCTCGCCACGAACGAGGGTCTCACCTGGTACGCCCAGCATCGCCTATGGCTCCGACCGAAGCTGCTCTTGAGCGACAAGGCCGCCGTATTTGTCGGGATTCGAGCGCTCGATGGTGTGTACTGGGGCGACCAGCCCGCCACCTACCCGTCACCGGTGGCCAACGCGGCGCCGGCCTTCGACGATGGGCTCACGGCACCGACCTCCGACACCGACTCCACCACGCCCCTGTCCGACATCACGCTGTGGCGCGCCTGGGCCGAGACCTACACCAAGATCGGTCGGTTCAAGGTGGGGCGCATGCCCGTGCACTGGGGCACCGGCATGTGGCTCAACGACGGCACGTCCGTGAACCCGCTGTACGCCGACTACGGCGACACGGTGGATCGCGTGTCGTGGGAGCTGCTCGTCCAGGACTCCTTCTGGGTGCACGCTGCGGCCGACGTCACAGCAGAGAACCTGGTGAACGAGCGGGACGACACCACCGCGTGGAACCTCGGCGTCGCCTATCGCAACGAGGTCGTCGCAGCGGGACTGCTCACCCGGTACCAGCACACGTCCAACGCTGACGCGAACGGTCGGTTCAACCTGTTCAGTGTGGACATCACCAGTGAGGCCGAGCTCGGCAAGCTCAACGTCGAGGGCGAGTTCATCGGCCAGTTCGGCGGCGGCGCACTGCCGGAGATCGGCGAGGGCGTCAGCGTCACGGCCTTCGGCGCGCTGATCGACGCCGAGATCGACCTCGAGCCGTTCAAGGGTGGGTTCACGTTCGGGCTCGCCACTGGCGATGGCGACTCCAACGACCTCCGCCTGAAGACCTTCACCTTCGATCGTGACTACAGCGTGGGGCTGTTCCTCTTCGAGCAGCCCATGCCGACGCTCGCCACGATCACGCCAACCGACGCCAATGGCGGAAGATCGAGCGAAGAGACGCTCCTCGGCAACGCAGTTGGAAACGCTATCTTCTTCAAGCCGCGAATCAGCCGCACCCTGATCCCGGGGTGGCGGGCGGATCTGTCCTTCCTCGGCGCCCGGGTGGCGAAGGTGCCCGCGTCGTTCGAGGGGCGCCGCAGCTACGGCATGGAGTTTGGCGCCGGCGTACACTTCGATGGCATCGAGCACGTCGACCTCGGCCTCGATCTCGGGGCCTTCGTGCCCGGGTCCTACTTCCGCGAGTTCCGTGGCGATCTTGGCGCGCGGTACGACGACGCCGTGTTCGGCGGCCAGCTCGGGCTTCGGGTCCACTTCTGATGAAGGTCGCGGTGGTCGGTGCCACCGGTCGCATGGGCAAGCTCGTGATCGCCGAGGTGCTCGACGCCCCCGACCTCACGCTGGTCGCCGCCATGGGCAGCCCAGGCTCGGCACACCTCGGCCGTGATGTAGGTGTCGTGGTGGGTCGTGGCCCCATCGGCGTCGACGTAGTGCCGGTCGCCCCGATCGCAGCGGATGTGTGGATCGACTTCTCGTTGCCGGCGGGCCTGGCTGCGGCGTTGCACAACATCCCCCCCGGCGTGGCCCTGGTCACCGGCACCACCGGGGTGGATGACGGTCTCCGCGCGCGCCTCCGCGCCGCGGCCGCCTCCCGACCGGTGCTCGCCGCCGCGAACTTCTCAACCGGAGTCGCCCTCCTCCGGGCCTTGGTGCGCATGGCAGCCAGCGCCCTCCCCACCGCGGATGTGGAGCTGGTCGAGACGCACCATCGGCACAAGAGAGACGCCCCTTCGGGCACCGCGCTCGCCCTGGCCCATGACGTGGCCCACGCTCGTGGGGTCGAACTCGACGCCCTGCTCGTGCACGGCCGCTCAGGCGAGACGGGCCCCCGCGAGGCCGGCCGGATCGCCATCCACGCCATGCGCGGAGGTGACGTGACCGGCGATCACACCGTCTGGCTGGCGCTCGACGGCGAGACGATCGCGCTGTCACACCGGGCCACGGCACGGACCACCTTCGCCCACGGCGCGCTGCGCGCCGCGCGGTGGCTGCCGAGCCAGCCCGCCGGGCTCTACGAGATGGACGACGTGCTGGGGCTGACCCGTTCCTGACCCACTGTGGGTTGATCGGGCAAGGGGGCCGTGTCACCCTGCGCCGTCACTTCGGAGGTGCGGCCTGATGCGCTGGTCCCCCATCCTGCTCGCGGCTGCCATCGCTCTCGGCGGCTGTCGCAACAGCTGCCAGATGATCTGTGTCCGCATGGCCAAAGTCGCCGAAGACGACTGCGGCTTCACGGTGCCAGACGATCAGCTCTCCGCGTGCATCGAGCGGCAGAAGGGCGGGGAGTCGAAGGACGACCGCGCCGCGTGCCGCGAGTTCGGCGACATCGGTTCCATCCGCAACGAGTGGACCTGCGACCAGCTGGGCGAATACTGGGGCGCAGACGCTGCCGGAGGCGGAGGCGGTGGAGGAAACACCGCGGGCAGCGAGTGACGCTGTGGCATCCTCCGTTCCTGGCGCCGCTTGACCCAAGGGCGTCGCACAGCGTACGCTCCACCTGTTGTTCGAGAGCGTGACGTGCCCGCAGAGGCCCCCTCCTTCGAGCCCGAGATCTTCGGACGTTTCTACCTGGTGGATAAGATTGCCACCGGCGGAATGGCTGAAATCTTCAAAGCCAAGACGTTCTCGGAGGGTGGCTTCGAGAACCTCGTGGTCATCAAGCGGATCCTGCCTCACATCAGCGTGAACTCAGACTTCGTCGAGATGTTCATCGACGAAGCCAAGGTCTCGGCGGCGCTGCAGCACCCGAACGTCGTGCGGATCTACGACTTCGGGAAGATCCACGACAACTACTACATCGCCATGGACTGCGTGGAGGGGAAGGACACCCGCGGCCTGCTGAAGAAGCTCGGCAGGATGAAGCGGCATCTCCCGGTGAAGTTCGCCGCCTACATCGCGCACGAGGTCGCCAAGGGCCTGCACTACGCCCACACAAAGACCGACCTCGAGAAGAACCCCTACGGGATCATCCACCGCGACATCTCGCCATCGAACATCCTCATCTCGTACGAAGCCGACGTGAAGATCGCCGACTTCGGCATCGCGAAGGCCGAGTCCAACGCGTACCAGACCCGCGACGGCGTGCTGAAGGGCAAGTACGAGTACATGAGCCCGGAGCAGGCGCTCGGCCAGTCCCTCGACCGCCGCTCCGACCTGTTCAGCCTGGGCATCATCTTGTACGAGTGCGTCACCGGGCGCCGTCTGTTCAAGACCGAGAGCGAGATCGCCACCCTCAAGCGGATCCAGGAGTGCGACTTCCGCCCTCCCCGCAAGTTCCGCGCCGATCTCGATCCCAAGCTCGAGAAGATCGTCCTCAAGGCGCTGTCGAAGCACCCAGAGGAACGGTTCCAGTCCGGCATCGAGTTCGCCGACGCGCTGCGCGACTACTTGTTCCCGACCACGCCAGATGCGCTGCGGCAGGAGTTCAAGGCGTTCCTGATGGACGTGTTCGTCGACGAGATCGAAGACGAGCGCAAACGCCTGCACCACGGCAGCGTCGCCGCCCTCGACCTGCACCGCAACGCGCCGGTGGAGCTCGCGTTCGATGGCTCGCCCTCGGCCTCCACCCTCACCATGGCAGCGCCCGAGCCCGCAGGAGGGATGTGGAAGTGGGCGGCAGCCTTGGTCGTGCTGCTGGTCATGTTCGCGGCGATCACGCTGGGCGGGGTGGCCTGGCTGCTCAGCAACGCGCGGCAGACCGAGATCGTGGTGCAGCCGGCACCTGAGGTGGAGGCGCCCGCTCCCACGGTGGGCGACCTCGACATCGTCGTTGCACCGAACGCCACCATACTCTTGGATGGCGTGGTGAAGGTCGAAGACGGGATGGAGCTGCAGCTGGGCGACCTGGAGCCGGGTGAGTACACCGTGGCGTTCCAGCGAGACGGCTACGAGAGCGCGAAAGAGACCGTCATGGTCACCGCAGGTGAGGTCACGCGGGTGGTGCGCACGCTCACAGCGCTGCCGGAGCCCGAGCCCCAGCCGCGGGCAGGTCCAGCGCCGGATGCGCGCCCTGAGCCCCGCCCTGTACCAGTGCCTGCCCCCACGGCAGCCCCCACGGCTGAGCCAGGCCTCCTCACCGTCACCGTGCTCGGCGGCGGCTGGGCGAATGTGTACGTGAACGGAAACAAGCTCCCGCGTCAGGCCCCCCTGCGGAACTACGAGCTCGCTCCCGGCAACTACACCATCCGCCTCGAGAACCCAGGCCGTGGGCTCGATCACACAGAGCAGGTGGTGGTCACCGCCGGCGGCAGCCACCGGGTGGTCGGCCGACCGCAGTGACCCTTGGTGGATGGGCCATCAGCCGCCCCGCAACCGTCGCGCCGCCTCCATGAGGGCGGCGTTGTCGGTCTGGCGTGCGATGTCTTCGATGATGGCCGCGGCCTCGGCAGTACGCCCGGTGGCGAGCGCCGCAGCGACCAGCGCGACACCCAGCTGCGGGTCGGGCACCCGCTTGAGCCGCTTGCGCGCGAAGGTGTAGGCCTGCTCATGGTCGCCGGCGTCGAGCAGAGCCTGAGCGTACCGCTGCCCCACCCGCAGATCGAACGGCTGCGTCTCGGCGAGCCCGCGGAGCATCTCCTGCCCGGCCGCGATCTGGCCCGAGCCCGTGAGCGCATCGGCGAGGGCGAGACCGAGCGACACATCCCACCGGCGCGCCTCCCACGCCTTGGCGAGCAGGGGCGTTGCCTCGACCGGGAACCCCGAGCGCAGGCGGAGCAGCCCGAGGGCAGCCTGGACCTCCACATTCTTGGGGTCGAGCCTGAGGGCCGCCTCGAGATCCGCGCCGGCCGAGGCCTGGTTACCGTCCAGCTCGCGCGCGCGCGCCCGCCCGGCCCGGACCAGCGCGGAGCGTGGGTGGGCCGTGACCAGCTCCCCCCAGGCTGCGAGCGATTCGGTCGGGGGCAGCGCGTGTGCGGCGCGAACGCCGGCGTAGCCCGAGGCGTCGATGCGGTCTTTCACCATCTCCTCGGCGAACAGCTTCGCCCGCAGCGCCTCGGGCAGGCCGCGGTCGAGCTGGACGGCCTTCGACGCGCTGTTCAGCGCCTGCGGACCCTCACCGGCAGCGAGAAGCTCCTCGGCGAGCCGGGCGTGCAGGCGGGCATCGCCGCTGACCCGGGCGGCACCCGAGGTGAGCACCGCTCGAGCCTGGGTGGGTGCCAGGGTTGCCAGCGCCAGGTACACGCCAGCTTCATCGGGCACCGCCTTGAGCGCGTGCTGCGCAGCCTCGAGGGCCGCAGCCTCCTGGCCCTCACCGGCCAGCGTGCGGATGAGGCCGAGCCAGGCCTCGGACAGCGAGTCGTCCCCCTTGAGGGCCTGGGCATACGCCGCCGCAGCGTGGTCGAGCCGGCCACTCGCGACATGCACCGCCGCCATCCCCATATGGGAGCGGGCGTGCGTGGGCTTCAGCCGCAGCGCCGCCTCGTAGGCCTCGCGCGCCGACGCACGGCCGACCGCCGAGCGCCCGACCAGGTACCAGGCGTCGGCGTCCTCTGGCGTGGTGCGCACACGCTCCCTGTACAGCCGCTCGGCACGGGGGCCGAGTCCGAACGACAGCAGGATGTCGATGTACAGCTCTTGCCGCTCGAGGTCGCCTGGCGCCGCCTCGGCCTCGGTGCGGGCCAGATCGAGCGCCTCGGCCACCTTGCCGGCTTCCACCAGTGATCGGGCATCCTCGGCGGCCTGCACAGGGGCAGACAGCCCGAGGAAGAGCGCGAGCACTACCGGTGCTATGTTCTTCACCATCTTCATCGTCACCACCGGAGCAACATGCCCCATCTGGTGTTCATCGGCACCCTGCTCGCAAACCCTGCCCTCGCAGATGACGGACCAACGGTGGCTGTCGTGGGCATGCATCAAGCCGACCTCGACGCCGAGGATCAGGAGCGCGCCAGCCAGGACCTCGTGGATGCCCTCGAGGCCACAGGCGCGGTCACCCCGCTGAACCCAGCCGCCTTCTCCCGGGCCATCGCAGGTCGGGAGTCGATCATCGTCGAGGAGGCCCTGCTCTCCCAGGGGCGCGACTACCTGGCCACCGGCAAGTCCAGCTACAACAACGCCCTCGACGAGGAGGCGAAGTTCAACCTCGAGGCGGCCATCGAGGCCCTCACCTCCGGGATCGCCGGCAGCAACACCACGCGTGATCTGTGGGAGGCGTGGGTGTACATGGCCGGCACCCAGATGAAGCTCGAAGACGAAGAGGCGGCCACCGCCGCGTTCGAGCACGCGGTCAGCCTCGACCCGGACCGCGCGCTGGACTCCGCCTACTGGGCGCCCAGCATCGTCGCCAACTACGAGGAGGCCGGGAAGCGGCTGTCTGCCAACACATCGACGGTCGCCGTGACCGGCATGAAGGGCGGCACCGTGTGGCTCGACGGCGTGGAGCACGGTGCTGCGCCGTCGTCCATCGCCGACGTTCGGCCCGGCACCCACCACGTGGTGGTCCGCGCGGGCGGCCTGCAGGCCTACCAGCGGGTGGTCGTGCCCGCCGAAGGTGGCGGCACGATAACGGTCGACCTGACGATGGGTCCACCGAACCTGGGGGAGTCGTCCGATTCGCTGTCGGGGCGCGCCTCCGAATCAGGACAGATGTACAAGTCTATCGGCAAGCACGCGGAGGGCGTGGACCTGATGCTGATGGCGGGCGCGGACGAGAGCAACCTGATGCTCCAGCTGTACGATGTGCGCACCAACTCATTCTCGAAGCCGTTCGAGATCCCGGTGAGCGGCGATGTGACCCGGCAAGCGGTCGACAACGTCGGGGGGCTGATCAACCGCCTCGACGCCGAGGGCACACTGCCCCCGGCACAGCGCGACACCAAGGCGGTCGCACTGGGCATCGGCGACAACCAGCTGCTCGCGCAGATGCTCACACAGCCCGCCGAGATCGCCGTCGCCCCCATCACCAGCGGCGCCACGACCGGTCCGCGCAAGGGCACGGTGTGGGCCATCGTCGGAGCGTCGGTGGGGGTGGCTGCGCTGACCGCCGGCGGGGTGCTGCTCGGCACGGGCGCGTTCGGCGGCGGTGAGCAGGCGCCGGTCTACGACGGCACCATCCTGATCGGGCCGTTCTAGGCCGAGACCGACGTGCGGGCCCGCTGCTGACGGCGCGCCCGGCTACCCCGGACGCGACGCCTCTGCAGAGTGCCAGCTCACCCGGTACAAGTCCTTGCGCCGGTCTTCCCAGTTGCGCACCGTGCCCTCGCGCCGCTGGCGTCGGAGCAGCTCGAGGTCGACCTCGTGCACGATGACCGTCTCCAGGTTCGGCGGGGCGACCGAGGCCACTCCGTCCATCGGGAAATGCAGGTCAGATGGTGTGTATACGCCACTGCTGGCGTAGTGGATGTCGGCATGCGCGACCGCCGGGAGGTTGCCGACACAGCCGGCTGTGACCACCACGAGGTGATTCTCGATGGCGCGTGCGCGGGCGCAGGTGGTCACCCGCACGTGGCCGTAGCGGTCGGTGGTGTTGTAGGGCACCGCGAGAATCTGGATGTGCTGCTCGGCGAGCGTTCGGGCGAGCTCCGGGAACTGCACGTCGTAGCAGACGAGCACGCCGAGGCGGCCGCAGTCCAGGTCGAAGGAGCGGAGGTCGTCACCGCCCTCGACGCCCCACCAGCGAGACTCGTCTGGCGTCGGGTGCAGCTTGGCCTGGCTCTCGACCCGGCCGTCGCGGTGGAACACGTACGCGATGTTCAGCAGCCGACCCGATTCCTCCTCCACCACGAGGGTCGAGCCGCCGACAACATTCACGGCGTATTTCATCGCCAGGTCCCGCAACGCGGTCACGTACTGGGGCGCATAGGCGGCGAGCGCGCGGGCGCCCTCCGCAGGACGCCGCTCGTCGATCAGCGACAGCAGCGACAGGCTGAACAGCTCTGGGAACACGAGCACATCGGTGCGGCGCTCTGCGGCGCTGTCGACGAAGAACTCCGCTTGCTGGACGAACTCGTCCCACGATGCCACGCGGCGCATCTGCCACTGCACGGCCCCAACCCGCACCCGCTGCACGGCGCTCCGGCGACGGCGCGGAGCGCGGGGCGCCACGTAGTCGAGATTCGGCCAGATGAGGCTCGTGGCGTAGCCGGCGGAGTCCTCGTCGGTCGGGAGATAGTCGGGAATGATCGCTTCGAGCTGGAACCCGTTCGCGAGCTGGGAGGTGAGCACCGGATCGTACATCCGCCCGGCGGCCACAGCCTCGATGAACTCCCGGGCCGACATGGTGTCGCGGTGGGCGGAGTAGCCAGGGATGCGGCCACCGATCGCGATGCGCGCCAGGTTCATCCGTCGGCACAGCTCCTTGCGCGCCTCGTACAAGCGGCGTGCGAGCCGGCGACCGCGCAGATCGGGGTGCACCTGGATCTCGATCCCGTACAGGGTGTCGCCCTCGGGGTCGTGGTTGGCGATGGCTCCGTTGCCGGACACCTCGCGCCAGTCGTGCCACCCCTCGTAGTCGGCGGCGGACACGATGAGGCCCGAGGCGCTGGCCACCAGGCGACCGTCGGCGATGATGCCGAGCTGGCCCTGCGGAAAATACCGCATCTGGCCGTCGTACTCGCGGTGGCTCCACGGCGCCATGCCCGGGAAGCACGCGCGCTGCAGCGCGACCAGCGCGTCGTAGTCGTCGGGGGTGAGGGGGCGCAGCACGAGGCTGGCGACAAGGTCGTCCAAGGGGTCAGTCATGGCCACGACGTAGCGCCTTCCTCGGAGGCCTACCGCCGCGAGATGGAAATCAACGTAAAACCCGCGCAAAACCCCCGTAAACCCCAAGCTAAAGCGGCGTGATCACGACGCGACCGTCGCCCTCGTTCGCCGCGTCCGCACCGAATGGCCCGAGGCCGGCGTTGTAGGAGGCTCCCCCGCTGCCCCGGTGTGTGCCGGTCGCCCCGCTGCCGGCATCTCCCCCGCCGTAGCCACCGCCGCCGGCCCCGCCGTTCCCCGAGTTGCCGCCACCGCCGAACCCGCCGACACCGGCGTCGACGCACTGGCCGGGCCGCACGCCCACGGCACCTGCGCCACCGCTCAGGAACGACATGCCGGCGCCGTCTCCGAACCCGTCGGTGAGGAATCCGCCGCCGGGGGAGCCGTCGCCGCCGCACCCACACCACGAGCCGTCATTGCCGCCAAAGCCGCCCGCGCCCGATCCCTCTACGGACTTGCCCCCTTCGAGATCGCTCACGACGCCGTCACCGCAGTTGCCGGACGTGCCGCCGCCGCCTGCCACGATCAACGGCGTGTCGTCCGCCAGGGCGACGAAGGTGCCACCGCCCCCACCGTAGTCGTAGGTGGTGCCGCTGCTGCCCATCTGCCCCACGAGGATGCGCAGCGTGTCGCCGGCGACGAGATCGAAGGTGCCCTCGACGTGAGCACCGCGCCCCTGCGCCCCTTCCTCGCTGGTGCCACCCTGGGCGCCGTGTGCCTCGATCCGGTACGCGCCAGTCGCGGGCACCGACCAGGACTGGATGCCGCCGCTCACGTCGACCTCGGCCTCAAGCGAGGAGCCCGCGTAGGCGGCGTCGCACATGAACACATCGGGTCCCGTGGCTCCGGCCGCACCGCAGGTGCCGAACGCACGTGCATCACCCGGATCACCGCCGCCGCCACCGAACAGCACGGCCTCGGACAGCGTACAGCTCACCACGTCGAGGACCTGGATCGCAGCCGAGCAGCGATCCGCACCCAGGGTCGGCCGGAATGCAGCCGTGCCGTCGTCGCTCGAGCTGACGAGCTGCAGCCGGATGCCGGCCAGGCCTGTACGGAGGCCCGCGCACGGCCCAGCCGCGAGGGTGTCATCGTCCAGACCGACGCCGCGGAGTACGGCGAACCTCCCGCGTGGGGTGAGATCGCCGATCACGATGTCGATCGGTCCCGGGCAGACGCCGCTCACCGACAACGTAGGATCGGCCACCGCTACACCCAGCATCAGCCACAGCATCACGACCTCCACGCAGAGGCGAGTTGGCTCATCCCGCGCTCAGCTGGCGGAGAGTACCATTCCTTCCACCCGCTCCTGTGGCTCCGGTCGACGGTGTGGCTACTCAGGCCTGCGCGCGACCCCGATCCACAGTCGGTGGAGCGGACCCCACACCGGATGGTCCCGGAGCGCTTGCTCGGCCGCCACCAGCTCCTCCAGGGTCATCTCGTCGAGCAACGCCTCCAGTGGGCCGTCGGTGAGCCAGTGACTCGGCTCGAGCAGCTCCAGCTCGAGCCCCGCGCTGGCAACGAGCGCCCGGGCCGCCGCCTCGTCGTGGGTCCGCACCCAGCGGTCGCCGGGCAGATCCACCACGCCATCACCGCCCATTGCCGCCGCCAACCCACCGGCCGGGGCGTCCTGCGCTGCGGCCCACCCCCAGCGCGCCTCGAGGCTGAACAGCAGCACCCCGCCTGGACGAAGCCGGGCGACCATCGCCGCGAGCGCCTCCTCCTCCCGGGGCACGTAGGGCAACACCTCCGCGGCGATGACCACATCGACCTGCACCTCCGGCAGCCGGTGCACGCCGGTCCAATTCAGCTCGAGGCGACCGGGCCGCCCCGCCGCGTGCCAAGCGCACCGGCGGAGGCTCTCGAGATCGCCATCCGTCGCCCAGACCGAGGCACCACGATCGAGAAATGGAAGGGTGAACCTACCTACTCCGCACCCCGCGTCGAGCACGTCGCAGGCTGCGACGAACGGACGCCAGTGTTGCATGTACAGGTCACGCTCGGCGGACTTCAGGTCCCACACCGGGCTGGACTCCTCGAGGAAGTCCATCCACTCGGGGTGCTCCGCCCACCCGGCACGCGCGCCGTCGAGGTAGGCCCGCTCGGGCACCCCCGTGGTGTTCAGGGAGGGGTCATCGCACGGCAGCTCGAACGCCCGGCCCACCAGCGGCACGAGGTCGGCGGCGGCATATGGCGGCGAGCCGTCCGGGCGGGGGAACGGTTCGCCGGGTACCACAGCGTGTCGCAGGCTCATGACGGCTCCAGCCAGGCGCGCAGCACGGCCTGATGCAGGGCATGGCTACCCCGGACCACATGCAGGTGCCCACGGATCGGGCCCCCGGCGAGGCCCAGGTCGCCGATGGCGTCGAGCAGCTTGTGCCGGACCGGCTCATCAGGGAACCGTAGCGCCCCGGGCGCGCCCCACACCACCGTGTTCGCCGACGTAGCACCTCTCCCGCGACCCGCCGCCCGCAGCCGCTCCACATCCTCGGCGAGCACGAAGGTGCGGGCCGGCGCCACCTCCGTCTCGAAGGCACCGGGGAGCGTGATCGCAGCCCCCCCGGTCAGGCTCGGGAACGCGACCTCGACGGACACCCGCAGGCCTGGATCGGGGCGGAGCCAGGCCTCGCCGCCGTGGCTCTGGACATGCACAACCCGGTCCACGGCCCGCGGTTCGGACGCTGGACCGTCGTCCAGGCCCGCCTCGTGGATCGCCTCCCACCACGGCAGCGCCGACCCGTCGAGGATCGGGATCTCCGGACCCTCCACGTCGATCCACCCATCGGTCACCTCTGAGACGACCAGCGCTGCGAGCAGGTGCTCCACCACCGCCACCGTGTGCGGTCCCACCCGCAGCACCGAGCAGCCACCGGGGGCGACGGCCGCCCGAACATGGGCGAGCGCCGTGTGCGCCCCCACCCGTAGCTGCAGGCCCGTCCCCCACGGAGCCGGCGACAGCGTGACAGCGCACGCCCGACCCGAGTGCACACCCACCCCGCTACGGCTGACGGAACGTCCGAGCCTGCGCACGCAACCCCCTCTGCCGGCATATACTCAGCGCCCGCCCGCCCCCGCCCGTCCCCATGCGCGTCTTCGGCATCGATCCTGGCTCCACGGTCACCGGCTACGGCGTGGTCGAATCACGGCGTGGGCGCATGCACTACATCGCTGGCGGCGCGATCAAGACCACGCCCGCCCAGCCGATGGAACAGCGCCTCATGCGCATCCACGCCGGCCTCGTGGAGGCGCTCGCCGCCCACCCGGTCGATGCCGTCGCCATCGAGGCCATCTTCCGGTTCAAGTCCTCCGAGTCTGCCCTCCGGTTGGGGCAGGCCCGCGGCGTCGCGCTGCTCGCCATCGGCCAGGCGGGCCATGTGCCGCACGAGTACAACGCGATGACGGTGAAGCGGAGCGTGGGGGCGCATGGCCGCGCCGACAAGAACGCCGTCGCGCGAGTGGTGCGCATGCTCCTCGGCGAGATCCCCGACGGTCCGGCCGACGTGACCGATGCCCTGGCGATCGCAATCACCCACATGAGCCACGCTCGAAACACCCAGTCCAGGATCGCCAGATGATCGCGTTGCTCCGAGGAACCGTCGTCCACCGTGAGCAGACCCGCGGCATCGTGGATGTGCGGGGGGTCGGGTACGAGGTGTTCGCGCCCTCGCGCTCGTTCGACGCGTGGGGCGATGGCGAGGTCACGGTGTGGGTGTCGACCCAGGTGCGGGAAGACGCGTTCACGCTGTACGGCTTCGGGTCGGATGAAGACCGAGCCGCGTTCCGGGTGCTGCTCGGCGTCAAGGGTGTGGGCCCGAAGGCCGCCCTCGCGATCCTCGACACGCTCGCCGTGGGGGAGCTCGCCGCCGCCGTCGAGAGCGACGATGTGCGCACGCTGTCCAAGCCGCCGGGTATCGGCCGGCGCACGGCCCAGCGGCTGGCGCTCGAGCTCAAAGGCAAGCTGCCGCTGTCATTCCTGCCCAGCGGCGAACGCGCGCCCGCGCCCGCCCGCGCGCCGGCGGATCCCCTGCCGCTGGCACTCGCCCAGCTCGACTACGGCAAGTCCGAGATCGATCGGGCCCTCGCCGGCCTCGAAGCGCGCGGAATCGGTGTCGACACACCCCTGCCCCAGCGCCTCGGCAGCGCGCTCACCATCTTGTCGGGGTCCTGATGAGCCGCATCGTCGACGCCACCGAGTCCGAGCCAGAGGGCGCCGCCGACCCCGCCTTGCGTCCACGCAGGTTCGAGGAGTACGTCGGTCAGCACAGCATCCTCGACAACCTGCGGGTGTATGTGCGGGCTGCACTGCAGCGCGGCGAGGCCCTCGACCATGTGCTGCTGTCGGGCCCGCCAGGCCTCGGCAAGACCAGCCTCGCGTACATCCTGGCCGAGGAGCTGGGGGTCGACGCCAAGACCTCTTCCGGCCCCACCATCGAGCGCAAGGGCGACCTGGCGGCGATGCTGAACAGCCTCGAGCAACGCCAGGTGCTGTTCATCGACGAGATCCATCGGCTGCCGCGGGCCACCGAAGAGGTGCTGTACCCGGCGATGGAGGACTACGAGATCGACGTGATCCTCGGCCAGGGGCCTGGCGCGCAGTCGGTGAAGCTCCCACTCTCGCGGTTCACGCTGATCGGCGCCACCACGCGTTCGGGCCTGCTCAGCGCTCCGCTGCGGGCCCGGTTCGGCATCCACTGCACGTTCGATTTCTACACCACCGCCGAGCTGCACCTGATCATCGAGCGCAGCGCCCGCCGGCTGGGCGTGGTGATCACCACAGACGGCTGCGCCGAGCTCGCGTCGCGGTCGCGGGGCACGCCCCGCATCGCGAATCGCCTGCTCCGTCGGGTTCGCGACTTCGCCGAGGTCGAGGGCGACGGCACAATAGACCGGGCCCTGGCGCGGGCGGCCCTCGAGCGACTCGAGATCGACCACATCGGGCTCGACAAGATGGATCGGCGAATCCTGTCGACGATCGCGGTGAAGTTCAGCGGCGGTCCCGTTGGCCTCGACACGCTCTCAGCCGCCATCGGCGAGAGCCGCGACACCATCGAAGATGCCTATGAGCCGTTCCTGATCCAGCAGGGTCTGCTCAACCGCACGCCGCGAGGCCGGGTCGTCACGCCACGCGGGCGCAGCCACCTCGGGCTGCCCGCCCCCGTCGACCCACAGGAGAAGCTGCTGTGACCGCCTTCGTTGCACTCGCATGGCTCGGCGCCTGCGCGACCTCCGGCAGCTCGATGCCCACCGTCACCATCGGCGTGGGCGAGCTGACCCTGCAGGTCGAGGTGGCCGCGACCCCCGAAGATCGGGCCATGGGCCTGATGCACCGCACCTCGATGCCGGACGACCGCGGCATGCTCTTCGTGTACAAAGAAGAGAAGCCGCTGTCCTTCTGGATGAAGAACACCCAGCTCCCACTGTCCATCGCCTTCGCGGATCGGTCCGGGAAGATCGTGAAGATCAAGGATATGACGCCGTTCTCGACTGCTCCCGTCAAGAGCCTGTACCCGGCGATCTACGCGCTCGAGGTGAACAAGGGCTGGTTCGAGCGAAACAGGATCGAGGCGGGTGCATTGCTCACGGAGCTCCCCCCGCCCAGCGACCAGTGACCGCGGGTCACACGCCGCAGACGGGGTCGATCCGAACGTAGGGAAGCGGGCTGTCGAGCGCAGCGCCGAGGTCGGAATCGCCGCCGATGAGGCGGGCGCCGTTCTGCAGCCCGAACGGAGCGCCGACCAGGAGCTCGAGTCCAGTGCCCTCGACGATGGTATCCGACGCGAGCATGCTCGCTCCGTCGAGCAGCACGGCCGCGCGCGGTGAGCCGATCACCCGGCTCGACAGCAGGCGCACCCGCCGCGTGCCGTCGTCCACCACCACCAGACCATCACCCGTGAGCACGTCGCCCACGACGCCGGCGCCGGTGATGTCGATCACGATGCCCTGGAGGTCGGCCCACGAGTCGTCGATGAACAGCGACGCATCGACGTTGCCGGAGAAGGCACCCGACCGCACCGACACAAAGGAGTCCTGCGCATGCAGGCCCCGGCCGAGCTGCGCACCCGGGTCCATGACCGTGAGCGCCACATCGACCAGGTCCATCGAGAGCACCGCGTCCTGCAGGAAGATGCCCAGGCCGAGCGCGCCGACCACCATGAGTTCTTCCCCTCGGGCGACTCCTGCGGTGACCGACAGACCGTACCCGCACTCGGCGTCGGGCGACGGTGGCAACACCATCACCCCGTCGATCTCCACCGTGGCCTGATCGACGAGCACCCCGGGCCCGAACGCTCCGCTGATCTGGATGTCGGACAGCAGCGCCACGGCACCGTCCGTGATCTCGACACCGACCGCGCCCCCGAGCAGGGCGAGGCCCGCGAGGCCACCTGCGCTGCCCCCGGCGAACGACACCAACGGCTCGGTGTGGTCCGTGGCGGCGAGCAGGGTGGAGCCCACGCCACAGCCCGCGAGCGTGACGCCGACCTGGGTCTCGTCCACCATGATCGGATCCGTCGGGAAGATGCCAGGACCTACGCCGATCACGCGATTCAGGGCGTCCCGCCGGCCGGCAAGATCCACCGCCGCGGCCAGGGTGCGCAGGGGTGCGTCCGCCGATCCATCCCCGTCGTCGGTTCCATCGATTCGCACATGCACCACATCACCCGCTGGGATTGCGCCCCAACCCCCGTCTGAGCACGGGCCGGGATCGACCCGCTCTCCGCCCATCAGACCCACCAACAGCGCTACGATCCATGCCATGCGAACCCCCCTCAATCGTGTGAGGTTTCCATACGTTCTTCCACCGCTTCCGCCCGATCGAGCTTGCCCACCGCCAACCACTGCGCCGCCGCCAACCGTGCGGCGGAGAGGCCCCGCTGCCCTTGACCCGCCGCGACCGCCAGATCAGCCGCCTGCTCCGCCACCGCGGCGATGTCGCCGTCGACAAACCCCGACGCGCCCAGCAACAGCTCGGCGCGCGCCGCGTGTTGATCCCATGCTCCCCAGTCCGACTCGGCGGCGTCGCAGCAGAGCAGGGCGGCATTCAGCGCCCCCTCCAGCCCACGCCGTCCAGCCCGCGCCATCGCCTCCCGACACGGCTCCAGCGATTCCCGCGCCTCGACGTACCGCCCCTGGGCGAGCAACACGAGCCCGAGGTTGAACAGAGGGATCAGCCGTTCCGGGGAGCCCAGTCGCCGGAGCGACAGCTCGGCGGTCAGGTAGGCCTCGGTCGCCTCGGCCAGCGCTCCCCTGGCCCGGAGCACATCACCCAGGGTGTTCTGGAGGGAGGCCATGCCGAACCTGCCGTTCACCGCCTCGTACAGCGGGATCGCCTGCCGGGCATACCGCTCCGTGCGCACGAGGTCGCCGAGCGCCAGGCATGCGGCGGCGAGGCCGGTGAGCGCGTCGGCCTGGCCTCGGCGGTCTTCAAGCACGGCGAACCTGGCATACGAGCGCTTTCCGCAGCGGATCGCCTCGTGATACCTGCCTTGCATGCGGGTGACGTCCGACAGGAACAACAGCGAGCGGCTCAGCTCCCGCTCGTCGGTACCGCCGCGCGCCGACTCCTCGGCATCCCGCAGCAGTGACTCCGCCTCCTCGAGGCGCCCCTGCTTCGCCGCCGCCGACGCCGCTGCGCGGAGCGACGGCGCCAGCAACGATCCCCATCCGTGGCGCCTGCTGGCCGTGACCACCCGGCGCGCCAGGCGAGACGCGTCGTCCAAGCGGCCAAGACCGACGAGCAGACCCGCCCGCTGCACCTGATCCTGACCCCACCGCACATCATCGTCGTTCACGCCGAGGGACCGGAGCACACGGTCCCGCAGATCGAGCAAGGCGAGCGCGCTGGTGTAGTCGCTCATCGCGCGGCGCTCCCGCGCTCCGATGCCCAGGAAGTCGAGCGCGAGCTCTGGCTCGCCCGCGTGGTACAGGTGCCGCCCCAGCCGCCCTGCGAGCCGCGGGCGCCGGGTGGCGTCGTACCGGATCTGGAGCACCGTGGCGCACGCCTGGTGCAGCTGGGCCCAGCGGCCGCTCTCTTGGGCGGACCGCTCCAGGCTCTCCCGCAGCATCCCGTGGGCGAAGGACCATCCGCCGTCGTGCCGGCGCGCGAGCCGGCGCGCGAGCAACACGTCGATCAGATCGTCGGGCGGACGCACCTGCGCGACCCTGCAGGCCCCCCGCCACTCATCCAGGCTCACGTCCAGCCCGAGCAGCGCGCCGAGCTCGAGCGCGGGGCGGGCCTCTGGGCCGAGATCGTCCACAGCGTCGCCGACCCGCGCCTTCCACAGCGCATGCAAGTCGTCTGGCAGGACCGCCGTGGCCCCTTCCCGCAGCACGAACCCGGTGTCGCGCACGGCGAGCACACCCCGCTGCACCCAGTCGCCGACCAGCTGCACAGCGAACAGCGGGTTGCCCGCACAGCGCTCCTCCACCAGGGCCGCCAGGTCAGCGTCGAGCAGCAGGAGCTTCTGCACCAGCTCGGCCTGCTCGGACCGATCCAGCGGCCCGAGCCGCAGCCGCAGCGTGTTCGGGTGGCCGAGCAGATTGTCCAACGCGAACGCCTCGGCCGGCCGCTCCGACAGCGCCTCTTCCTGGACCGTGGCGATGACGGTGATGGCGCGCGGCACCTCAGCCGGGCGGACGAGCAGCCAGCGCAGCAGTCCGAGGGCGTCTGGCCCCCACTGCGCGTCGTCGAGCCAGATCAGCACCTGGCGATGGGCGCCGCTGTCATCCTGATGGCCGGACCAGGTGGCGAGCCAGCGATCGAGCACCGCGTGACGCTCGTCGGCGCCGAGGAATCGGATGTCCTCACCGGCATCCGCGCGCGGCCACATCAACGAGAGCAGCCCCTCCCAGTCGAACGGGTCGGTGTGGCCTCGCCGGCGATACCACCGCTCGACCCGCTGTGCGAGGGCGTCCCGGTCGAGTCCGACGCAGCCCATCGCGCGCGAGATCGCCGCCGCCATGCCGTCCGGACCGCCGGAGCCTGGGCTGTGGGTCACGCGCAGCACGAGCGCCGATCCCACGGCGTCAGCCCGCTGAGCGACCCACTCCGCCAGGCGTGACTTGCCCGTGCCCGCCGCACCCTGGATCACGCAGCAGCGAGTGTCGGCATGGGTGCGTGCCTGCCGAATGGTCTCCCACAGCACGTCGCGCTCGGCCTCGCGCCCGACGAGCGGGATCCGCCGCAGGCCGTACAAGCCCAGTCCGGCACCCACGAGCCGGATCGATGGGCGCCGCTCGTGCGGGTCGAGCCAGCCGATGGGCTGCGGAGGCAGCAGCCGGGGCAGCGCGTCATCCACCGGCACGATGGCCTCGACCACGCGCGGCGACCGCATCTCGGGAAAAGTGCGCGACAGGGTGACCTCTGAGAGCGTGGTCTCCTCGCTCCGATCGTCGTGCTCGGGCAGGTCCTCCAGAACCTGGACTGGGCGGCTGGGCTGCGGCACCGGGCGGCCGAGATGGCGCAGCGCCCAGGAGGCGTCCGCGGCCCGCTGGAACCGCTGATCGGGGTCCTTCTGGATCAGCCGGTGCACCCAGGACTCGAAGTCTGCCGGCACGTCGAATCGTGGGACCACCGCCGGGAGCGGCGCCGAGAGGTGGGCCTGCATCAACGCGGAGAGACCCTTGCCACGGTATGGCGCCCGACCGGCGGACAGCGCCCATGCGAGGCACCCGAACGCGTACAGGTCGGTGGGTGGGCCGAACTCACGCCAGTGGCCCTTGAACTGCTCGGGCGCCATGAAGATCGGAGTGCCTGACGTGCCCCGAACCAAGCGCTCGCCCTCGCGCGCGGCGTGCGCGAGCCCAAAGTCGCTGAGACACAGCCGGGTGGCGCCGAGCGGATCGTCGGGGAGTGCCGGGTCGCGAAGCACGAGCACATTGCCGGGCTTGAGATCGCGGTGGACCACCCCGTGGCTGTGGGCGTGGCCCAGCGCCTCGAGCAGCCACAGGAGCCAGGACTGGAGCTGGACCCAGGTGCGGGGCAGGCGCAGCGTGCGGAGCGACCCGGACTCAGCGAGCTGCATGGCGAGGAACGGGCTGCCGGCCACGAGACGCCCGGCGGACGCCACCTCGGCGGCGACATCGACGCGGCCACTCTCGAACACCCGCACTACGCCGGGGTGGTCCAGCCCGGCGACGGCGCGTACCTCGCGGGCGAATGCCTCCAGATAGCGAGGATCGCGGGCGCGATCTGCAGTGATGACCTTCACCGCGACGGGCAGACGCTGCACGGCGTGCACGCCCTGCCAGACCTCGCCCGAGCCCCCGACCCCAATGCGCGCATGGAGCAGGAACGTCCCGAGCGGGACCGGCGCCGTCAGGCGCACTTCCGTCTTTGCACCGCGGGCCCGCATCGGCGCGCCGCCAGGCGCTCCCACACGCCGGGCCGCGTTCCGGTGCGGGCCAGCGGAACCCCGCCGACCAGCCATGTTGCCCCCCACGAGCCCCCCCCGGGTCTCGCTCTGTGTTCCACGGTAGCACACTCTTGTGAGCAAGCTGCGCACGGGACTGACGTGACCGTTACAATCGGCAGCCGTCACGGGGCTTGCAGCTGCACAACCTGTAGTGTCACCCCGAACGGCCCCAGTCCGCCACGCGCCAGCCGCGCCGCGCGGCCTCGCGCCGGAGCGGGCGGTCCGGATTCACGGCGACGGCCTCGCCCACGCGCTCGAGCAATGCCAGATCTGTGATCGAGTCAGTGTAGAACACCGCGTCTCCCAGCACGCCGCCCGCCGACCGCACCCACTCATCCGCCCGGTCCGCCTTGGCGTCTCCCAGGGCGAGCTCCGCGATCGCACCCGTGAACCGTCCCTCCACCACCTCGAACCGGGTGCTGATCACATCGTCGAGCCCGAAGGCCGCCGCCGCAGCCGCGCCGGCGTAGGGCGAGCTGGATGTAGCCAGCACCAGACGATCCCCTGCCGCGCGGTGCGCCGCGATCGCTGCGTGCCCGCCCGGGCGGAGACGGTGCTCCACCTCAGCCGAGAACCAGCGTGCCGTTCGCTCGGCCAGCTCGTCCTCGTCGAGACCTGCGAGTGACCGCACGGCAGTTGCGTACACGTCCTCGAGGCCAGCGCCGAGGCCGAGGTGGTAGCGGGCCAGCCACCACGACGCCCACGCCGCATCCCGCAAGCCGATCCGCCGCTCACGCAGCTCGTGCTGCATCCACAGCCGCCCCGAGTTGCAGTCGAGCAGCGTGCGATCGAGGTCGAACAGCGCGAGTCGTGCGGCCACGCTCATTGTTTCGGACAGTCCCTCAGGAGGTGCCGCGCCGACGGTTCGGAGGCTGCGTCGAGAGCATCTCAGTCCCGCTCGATGAGCTCCACCACGGGCGGGTTCGCTGCCGGCGGCCGCTCCTCGGTGTTCTCCCTGCCCATCAGGCGGTCGAGCACGAGCGCCAAGCCCCCGAGCCGGCTGTCGACAACCGTGTAGTCTCGCCCGTCTTCGGTATGCAGCACCAGCGTCGATCCCAGCGCGAAGCTGCGACTGTAGGAGACCAGATCATCCCACGGCACGAACGCGGGCCCTTCGGCGAACCGCGCCACGACGCCGGTGGTGGCGAGCGCCATCACCTCGACCCGGTCGACCCCGACCCGGGCCACGACCTCGGCGTCGGCGGGTAGCACCGCCTTGAGATCTTCGCTGACGAGCGTGCCTCCGGCGAGCTGCACCGCCTCCCAGCGGGGCGCCTGCACAGCGGCCAGGAGCAGAGCGCCATCCACCGAGGCCGCGTCACGCGGCGCGGTCTCGCGCAGCACCCGATCCACCGTACCTGCAGGGAGGCCGAATCCATCGGCCAGGCGCGCGAGCAGCGAACGCTCGTCGTCGGCCACATCCCCATCCTTCCACGCCATTCGCGCGGCGAACCGGATGCACTTCCACTGTTCATCGGGCTGGGTGATGCTCCCCACGACGTAGCCCACGTCGAGTTCGCCGGCGGACGCGTGGTCCATCGCCCACGCTGCGAGGCCTGCGCGGGAGCGCCCCGGGAGGATGCGCTCGAGGAAGTCGAGTTCCTGGGGATGGACGGCGCCATCCGATGACGCCATGTAGGCGAGCAGGGCGAGCAGGGCCTCGTGGGCCGCGTCACCATCGTGCAGCGTGCTGCGCTCGTCGGCTGTGAGCTCGAGAGTCTCCTCGATGCGGCTCATGGGGGCCTCCGCGGGAGGGTGTCGCGTTTCGACCTCATACTCCGTCCTGGCGGAAGCCGCGCCCCCGCGCGGCGAACTGCCCGTACCGGGCGCGCAGAGGGAACCGCAGGGCCCAGCCGGCTATGACCGCCGGATGCCGCCCCCGTCCACCGATCCATGGGTGTCCGGCGATCCCGCCGAGGTGCGCGATCGTCTGCTCCACAGGCTCGTCCGCATCCGCAGCGTGTGGTTCCCCACCCCCAAGGAGCTGCGGCGGTGGGATCAGGCCGGGGTGCCGCTGTACATCGTCACCTCCGGTCTGGAGGTGGAGATCGGCCCCCGACTCGCGAGCATGTGGGCGGCCGCATTCTCTCCGGTGCTCCGGGGGCAGCTGGTGGCCACCGACGGCGGCACCCGCCTCGAGCTGCGCCGCACCTGGCCGCGGGTGACTCTCGGGGTGCTCGCCGTGTGGTGGACGGTGGTGTTGGCCTGGGGCGGGATGCTCCTGGTGGTCGTCGGCCAGCGCGGCGAATCGCCCATGCTGGCCGTGTGGTGGGGGATCCTGGTCGCCGCCACCACGCTCGGGCCATGGGTCGGGTGGCGCCTCGGAGGCCAGCAGCTGGACGCCGCGCTGCCGTGGCTCGTGCGCACCGCCGGGGAGAACCGGGTACAGGGCGAGGACTGGTAGGATGGACCGAATGCGACGAAGCGTAGTCACCCTCGCCGCCGGCGCGGCCCTCACCGTAGGGCTGTCGGCGTGCAAGCCAAAGGCCAC
>JBLFXJ010000056.1:0-30037 GCA_047609825.1 Myxococcota bacterium | reverse complement strand
GCTGATCCCGGTGAAGCACAGCCGGTCGCCCCACGGCGCGCCCTGCGAATCCACCCACGCCCGCGCAGCGCCTTCGTCGGCCAGGTCGTGGCACTGCTGCGCCGCCGTGCACAGGGTCGCTCGCGGCACGCGGCCATGGCCGAGGAGGTCGGGCCCGGCGAGCCCGCCCGCGTCCAGGATCCACCGGGCCTGCACAGGCCCATCGCTCGTGCGCAGTCCGCGGGTTGTGCGCCCAAGCACGGTGACGCCCTCCCGTAGCTCCGCGCCGGCCGCGCGGGCCCGGGCCTGGAGGTCGGCCACCAGGTGACCCATGTGGATCTCGAGCACGTCGCGCGTAGGGATCACCACCCGCGTCGGGCCCCAGCCGGCGATGATGTGGAACGCGTCGGTGTCGTCGCCATGCACGACGGGAGCGATGGGCACCGGCAGACCGGCCTCGACGAAAGACCACTCGGGCACACCGTTCAGCCAGCTGGCCCCCGCCTGATCCAGCGGACCCCGCTCCAGCGCCACCACCGACAGGCCCCGCGATGCCGCCGCCCATGCCGCGGCCGCTCCGGCGCTACCTGCCCCTACGATGGCGAGATCGATCATCCGGCCTCCTGCAGCCATGCCCGACTCGCCCTCGGGCGCGCTCGTCGCGTCGCGCAGAGAGAGCAGGCCGCTCCATCCATCTGACCCTCTGCACCCCGGTACCCCGTCGGCGAGGATGCGGCGCTATTCCTCGCCCTCCGCGTCGGTCCACCACGCGGACAGCTCGAACGCCACCGCGTCGAACGGCTCGAGCCTCGCCTCGCCCCGGCCCGCGGCGGTCTGCACCCGGAGGTAGCCGGCCTCCTCCCGGCGGTACACCTCGACGAGCCGCGCCTGAGGGTCCACCAACCACAGCCAGGCGATCCCCGCGCGGTGGTACACGTCGGGCTTGATCATGCGGTCGCGACTGACGTTTCGGGCGCCGGGCGACAGCACCTCGCACACCCAGTCGGGGGCCAGCGTGATCGCGGCGGTGGTGGGGCGGCGCGGCATGCGCGCCCGGCGCCAGCCAGACAGGTCTCCCCTGCATCCCAGACTGCGCCACGGCGACGACCGAGTGGACCGAAGTCCGCCACCGTGCCTGACCCCGCGTGCGGACCCGGGTCCGGGGCGGGGTCAGGCACCAGGGCGGACCTTTGTCCTCACTGAACACCTCCGGATCGACGACTCGAGTCGTCGGGCACGCTCACCCACCCCACCAGGTCAGTGTCCGCCGCTCCCGGAGAACCAGGACCTCACTCCCGGAGCAGCCGCTCCGTCGCGTGCAGCAGGGTCTCCACCGCCTTGGCGTGGAAGATCGAGTCGAGGTTCTCCACCACATCAGGCCCCGAGCGGCAGTGGTACGCCGGGTAGCGGAAGTCGGCGGTGTCGGTGACCATCACGCCGGGCAACCCCTGGTCCCAGAACGCGGCGTGGTCGCTCCGCGCGAGCTGGGGCACGTATTGCGCGATGGGGTTGGTGAACCCAATGACGGGGAGCCCCGCTGCATGCCCACCCGCCCGCAGCGCCTCACCGACATGCGACGAGCCCCAGTCCCCGACATAGAGCAGGAAGTCGCCTCGAAACTCACGATCACGCACCTCGCCCCACGCGCTCCGGAACGCGTACTCGAACCCGGTGGGGATGCGCTGTGACCCGGGGCGGTCGTCGGTGAACGCGATCATCTCCACCGAGAGCATCGCGTGCACTGGCGTGTCGGCGAGCCGGGCCGCCAGCGCGTGGGCGCCGATGAGCCCCCACTCCTCCTGGTCGAGGCAGGCGAGCACGAGGGTGCGGTCTCCCGGCCCCACCGTGTCCGCCAGCGCCCACAGCCCCGCGACCCCCGAGGCGTTGTCGTCGGCGCCAGCACAGCCGGGGATGTGGTCGTAGTGGGCGGCGAGCACCACCGGCGTGTCGATACGGCCGGGGCGGGTGCCGATGACATTCACCCCGGTCCCGTAGTCCATCCGCTCCACCTCGAGCCCTGCGGCCTCGAACCGCTCGGCGCAGGCGTCCTGCACGGCCGTCCACACGGGTGAGCGCGGGGGCCGTGGCCGAGCGACGAATCGGAGGTCGGAGGCCAGGCGGTCGGCGTCGACCCGGGCCGCGACCGACGGCGCCTCGACCGGGGCGGTGCCACAGGCGGCGAGCAGCAGTAGGGCGGGGGATGAACGGTGCACGGAGCTCCCGCGGTTGCACCTGGGGTAGCCCCTCGCCTCGCCTCAGACGACCCCTGGCGAGCGTGCGGCACTGGCGCGGGAGGTGAGCGTGTGCCTCAGTCTCACGACCGTCGACGCCGTCGCTGTTGGGCCCCCGGGACTCTGTCCCCGACCCTGGGATGAAGGCGCTCCACCGCCGATCGTCGCGGGGATGTAGGCCCCGATGCGTGCGTCCCTCCGCTTGCGCGCACTGCCCCCACAGCAACCGCACCACCGCCGCACCCGGGGTCAACAACCGGGGTCGGGACGCTATCTGTTACATCTTAGCCCTGGAGACCTCAACCCAATTATCTGCATTTGAGCAACACAGTTGATGTTGCGGGTTGCGTCCTGACCCCGCTTTGTCTTCACTGGACTAGGTGGTGAGCGTCACCCTCCCTTGCGCTGCTCACCACCTCGACATCGGCCGGACAGCTCCAGGGGGTGGTCGAGCCCGATGCGTCCGGGCCTCTGTGGCTCCATTGTGGGCCTCCGTGGTGAAATCCTGCGGCCGTGGTCGTGCCGACAGTGATCGGCCACGGATGCGGTACCCACCACAGAGATCCGCGAAGGTCCACAGAGTCATTGCCGGCCGGCCGGTCGTAGGGGCGGAGTCCCGAAGGGGGGAGGCGCCGTCGCCGTTCTTCCCCACCATCAGGTAGCGGCCAGCTCCCACACCTCCACCCGCTCCCGGGTGCGCCGCGCGGGCTTCGGCTGCCCGCGCTGGGGCTTCACCCGGCGAGAGAGAACGTCCACCTTGCGGAACCGGCCCCGCTCGAGCTCCGCCTCCACCGGATGGGGCACGTCGGGCTGCACCAGGCGGATCACATTCGAGAACACGAGCACCACCCGGCCGCCGGTGCGGAGTCCGGCATGGGCCTGGTCGAAGAACCGCTCGAACAGGTCGTCGTCATAGTGCAACGCGCGGTCGAGCAGGTTGTCCACCCGGCCGAAGGTCCATGGCGGGTTGAACACGATCAGATCCGCCGGGGGCACGCCGGTGAGCAGGTCGCCCTGGTGCACCTCGACCGGGGGCGGCTCAGGCCGACGGGCCACCTCGCGGCGCACGCTCTCGCACGCGTTGGGGTTGATGTCGGTGGCCAACACGTGGGCGAACCCGGCGCGGGCGAGCATCAGCGCGAGCACGCCGGAGCCGGTGCCCACATCCACCGCACGGTCCTTGGCGCCCGCCCAGCGGCTGAGCCAGGTGGCGAACAGCTCGAGGTGCAGGGTGCGCTGTGGCAGGTAGGTGCCGTAGAACGGGTGCAGGCTGTGGCCGAGCACGGTCATGGGCACGCCGGGCGCGTACTGCGACCACGCATAGGCCAGCGAGCGCAGCTCGGGGTACGGCAGCCAGAACCGGTCCAGGTCGCCGTAGAGCTCGGAGAGGAAGCCGATCTCGGGCGCATCGGCCAGCGCGATGCGGCCGCGCTCCACCGGCGCCAGCAGTCGCCACGCAGACGCGCGGTAGGCCTCGCGGTAGGCCTGCTTTGCGGAGTGGTCGGCGGTGTCGAGCGGCGGGCGCAGGGCGCCGACCAGGGCGCGGAGCACCTTCACGCCGCTCGGGTAGTGGTCCTCCACCCGCAGGGTCTGCCCCTTTCGGAGCCGCGACGCGGACGCGCTGTGGTGGGCGCGGCGATCCAGGCGCAGGCCGCCGGGTTCGAGGATGGGGGCTGGGCGGTACAGGGTGGTGGTCACGGTCTCCCCAGGAGCGCGCTCCTCGTAGCCGTGTTGCTGCCGGGCCCGCCAACAGAGTGGGGCTGTCGCACGCCGCTACAGCGGGGTCCACCGCACCGACGGAATGCCCGATCCGGCCGGCGGGGCGTCCGCGCCCACCATGTACAGCACGCGCCGGTTCGCGGCGTTGTCCACCTCGTCTCCGGTCTTCACCGCGAGCAGGCCCTCGCCGAAGCCGTGGGTGTAGATCGGCCGATCGTAGCCATGGGCGCGGAGCCAGGCGGCGATGGCCCGGGCGCGCCGCTCCGACAGGCCCTTGTTCGATCCGGCGTCGCCCACGGTGTCGGTGCACCCGGCGATGTACAGCTTCACCGGTACCACCGCGCCGTACTTGTCGAGCACGTCGGTCAGCTGCGCCAGGGTGGCGTTCAGCTTCGGCGCTTCTTCTTCCGGGATCGCGTGCTGGCCGCTGGCGAACCGCACGTCTTCATGGGGGATGTCCAAGAACCACGGCGAGTAGGTGAACGACACCCAGCCGCGGGCGCCGTGCAGCTTCACGTCGAGCAGCACCACGTCGGAGGCGCGCCCGACCCATGGGATCTCCACCTCGCCCGGGCCGCCGGAGAGCGGGACCGTCGTCTCGTCGAGCACGGCCTTTCGGGCGCCATATGCGATGATCTCTGCCCGCTCGACCGGGGCCGAGACCGACACGGTGAGGGTGCGCTTGCCCACGTCGGCCTTGGCCTGCGCCAGATCCACCGCCAGCGGCCCGCCGTACGCATACTCCAGCGGAACTACGGATTCGGCCTCTGAGCCGTCGGTGAACTCGCAGAACACGCGCACGTTGGCGCTGGTGACCGACTCGTCCCGCGGCCACTCGAACCGGAGCTGCTCGCCCGCGGCCGTGCCGCTCCGCTCGTGCTTCCAGGTCTGGTCGCCGGCCTGGATCACCACCTGGCACAGGGTCACGTCGGTGTCGGGGGTGACCATGAACGCCGGGTCCTGGCCCTGGTCGAGGGTGGGCAGGGTGGCGAACGCCAGTCCCCCGGCGTCGGCGGTGAGCGTGAGCAGCAGGGCGAGCACAGACCCCTCCGGTGAAGGTGGGTGCAGGCTACCGCACCGGGGAGCGCGGTGGGGTCCCTGTAGACCCGCCCGGGCCTCTGCGACGACCAGACTGCCCCCCTGGCCCAGCCCGCCGAACACCCACGAACTCGCCCTGCCACGACCCACTCCTCCCCCGCTGGAGGCGCTCGTGTGGTCCACGGACTGACGGCGGGACACCTCGGGCGTTCCCGCGTCTATGCCGGGTGTACGAACGGAGGCGACGATGCGGGTGCTGATGCTGCTTGCCCTGGTCGGATGCGGGTCGGCGGAGAACACGCCGGCCGATGACGACAGCACCCCCGAGGCCGCGTCGGTGCTGCCTACGGTCATCGTCATCGTCATCGTCATCGTCATCGTCGACGGAGAGACCGGCGACCCGGGCCTGAAGTCCGCCCAGGCCCTCACCTTCGCCCCCGCCGGCCACCTGGTGGTCGGCGACGGCGTGCGCGACCGCCTCGTGGTGCTCGCCACCGACGACACCACCTGGGATGCCAACGCCGCGGCGTTCGCCCGGGTGCGCAACCTGTACGCCGCGGCGGCCGACGCCCTGGGTGTGGATTCCGGCGACGTAGAGATCCGCGACATCGCGGTGAATCCGCTCTCCGGGCGCACCTACGTCGCGGTCGACCGCCTCGATCGGGACGCCGGCGCGGTGCTCACCGTCACCCCCGACGGCGCGCTCGCCGCCCTCGACCTGTCCGCCGCCACCTACGCCGTGGTGCCGTACGAGGAGCGGGACGGCGAGGGCAGCGTGGTCACCGATCTGGTGTGGGCCAGCGACACGGTGGTCGCCGCCGTGACCGAGCAGGCGTGGACCTCGAGCCAGGTGGTCACCTTCTCCACGCCCGTGTCCCACCGCGACGCCGCGGCCGTGGCCACCACCGACACCTACCACCGCGTGCACGGTCAGTGGGAGACATTCGCCCCGATCACCACGTTGTTCGCATATACTGACGCACAAGACCTCGGCTGGGTCGGCGCGAGCTACCAGTGTGCGCCCGTGGTGCGGTTCGAGGTCGCGGACCTGGCGGCCGGCGGCGAGGTCACCGGAGTCACCCCCTACGACTACGGCGGCGGGCGGCAGGTGCTCGACTTCGCGGTCATGGGCGATGGCGAGGCGGCCGACATCTACGCCAGCGTGCTCAACCTCGGAGGCACCCGCGTGGACGCTGAGCTGTTCTTCGCCGACGGCAAGGTGGACGAGGACGCGCCGGTGGCGTTCGACTTCGGCGGCGCACCCGACCACGCCAAGGCGAGCAACGCCAAGCGGCTGGACGATGCCGAGCGCATCGCGGCCCTCGGCACCGATCAGCTCGTAGTGTGGACCGGCAGCGCCCTCGACATCGTCGACCGCCCATGATCCTCGGGCTGGCGGCGCTGGCCTTCGCGGGGCCCAGCGCCGAGCTCGCGCCGGCCGTGCCCCAGGTGCCGGCGAACCACCTCAAGTTCTACGTGCAGTTCTCCGAGCCCATGCGACCCGTTCGGTCGGCGCTGGACCCTGTAGCGCTCATGGATCGGACCACCGGCGAGGTGGTGCCCACCGCCTTCGCCCACCTGCCCCTGTGGTCGGCCGATCGCGACACGCTCACCCTGCTGCTGCATCCGGGGCGCCAGAAGCGCGCGGTGGGCTTCGGTGCGGAGCTCGGCGCCGTGCTCGAGGAGGGGCACAGCTACGAGGTGCGGGTGGTGCCCGGGCTGCAGGCGGTGGTCGGCGAGCCCATGGACCAGGTGGCCACCCTGCGGTTCGATGCGGTGGCTCCGGACCGCACCCGCCCCGACCCGTCATCGTGGACCGTGCTCCCCCCCGACAGTCCGAGCGGGGTGGTCCTCGTGGACCTGCACGAGCCCGTGGACCCATTCCTCGCGGCCCGCGCATTCGTGGTGCAGGCCGCAGACGGCTCCATCCTGCCCACCACGGCTACGGTGGACGGCGGTCAGGTCAGGCTCGCGCCCACCGTGCCGTGGCCCGAGGGGACCGCGTCGGTGGTGCAGGTGGCGCGGGTGGAGGACCTGGCCGGCAACACGGCCCAGGCGCTGTTCGACCGCGCGCCGGGCGACCGGGTCGACGTTCCGCCGTTCGAGCAGACCTTCGAGCTGCCCGCGCCCTGACCGTGTGACGCCTCACTTCCGGTCGGTGGCCCACACGTTGCTGAACAGCAGCTGGGTGAACACGGTCGCGGTGACCACCGCGGCGGCGGAGCTGGCGACCGCGGCGATGGGCAGCAGCACCTGACCTGTGCGACGCCGCCTGGACTCCTCGTGCCACGCCGCCATCGCATCGCCCGAGGCCTGCCCCTCGGGTCCGGCCAGCGCCTCGCCCAGGGCGATGCGGTGGGTGCGCACGCTCGTGCCGTGCTCCACCGCGCCAGCGACCAGGAACGGCGGTCCGAGCCAGATCGTCGGCACCAGCGCCGCACCGGTCCAGGTGGTCGTGCGCGCGCGGTACCGCCACCGCTGCCAGCCCTCCCAGCTCGCCCACGCCTCCGGCCCGCGGCACTGGGCCAGCTCCGAGGCGAACGCGTCGCGCTCCTTGGGGCGGTGCATCCGGTACACCGAGGCCCCGACGGTGATCCGAGGGCCTTCCTCCAGTCGGGGTGGCGCTGTCCATGGACAGGCCGCGGCGGTGAGCGCGAGGGCGACGAGCATGGGGGAGCCTACGCCGGACGGCTCGCATCTGCGCAGTGGGCACGCCCGGGTCGCGCGCGGTGCAGCCTCGCCGGGCGTCGCGGCCGGGTCAGGGGCGGGGCTGCGGCACCGCCAGCACGGGGCACGGGGCCGCCGCGACCACCTTCTCCACGGTGCTCCCGGACAGGGCGTCGAGCAGGCCTCGCCTGCCTGTGGTGCTCATCACGATCAGGTCCGCATCCCACCGGGCGGCGTAGTCCGCGATCGCGGCCGACGGCAGCCCGTCGCCGTACGCATCCTCGATGCGGATGCCTTTGCGGGCCGGCTCGGGCCAGACCGCCGGCATGCTGCCGAGCGGCCCCACGTGGAACAGTCGAACCGCCGAGGTCAGCACGCCGAGGGAGTCGAACAGTCGGAACAACGCAGACAAGGACAGGTTTGGGGACGGATCGTCATCAACTGGCACCAACACGCGGTGGAGGGTGACCTTGCCCGTGATGGGCTCTACGAACGACGTGGTGCCGTCGCGGTGGATCAGCGCCGGGATGCCCGAGCGGTGCACCGTGGGTGCTGCCACGGTGTGGCGGCGAAGCTGGATCCAACCACTGCGCGCGTGCGCGGCGAGCACCAGCAGCTCGCCGTTCTCCTGCTTGACCACGGTGCGCACGACCTCGGCCACCTCACCCTTGGGGACCCGCATGTCGGCCAGGTGCATGCCCTTGGCAGCGAGCTGTGCCGGGTTGGCGTCGGGGGGCACATCGCCCCACAGCGCCAGGCGGCTTCGCACGTGGGGGAACAGCTCCCAGTCCGGGGCGATGTCGCCTTCGTTCACATGCACCGCCACCAGGCGGCCCCGGGCATGTCGCGCGATCGCGATCGCGTGCACCAGAGCCGGATCCGAGTGTTCGCGGAAGTCGGTCGGGTGCACCACGGTGCGGAACGGGCCGAGGTCGGTGCGGAACGGTGCAGACATCTGGCCTCCAGGGCATGGTTCAATGCAGCGCACGTGCCATGCCGGACGGCATTAGGCTTGCACAGCACCGCCCTATGGAGGAAGTCATGTTGCATGCGCGTGACCTGATGCGACCTGCGACCGTGATCGGCCCGTCCGCCACGGTGCAGGAACTCGCCGAGCTGCTGCTCGACACCGGCGCTGATGGCGCATGCGTGCTCGATGGCGAGATGCTGATCGGCGTCGTGACCTCGATGGACTGCATCTTCCGCGGCAAGCGGGTGCGTCCGCCGGCCGTGTTCGTGCTGTTCGACATCGTGATCCCGCTCGAGGGCCCGGAGCGCCTCCGCAAGGAACTCCGGCGGCTGGCGGCGGCCACCGTGGGCGGGCTGATGACCCGCGAGGTCGTGTCGGTGTCGCCGAACACCCCGGTGGATGACCTGGCCACGAAGATGGTGGAGCAACACCTGACGGTGTTGCCGGTGCTGGATGGCACGCGCCTGCTGGGGATGGTCACCAAGCGCGACCTGCTCAAGCTGGTGGCCGACCCATCGCATCACTGAATCGGGTGTGCCAACTGGCCCCGATCGTCGGTGGGAGCGCACAGTGGCGGCGCGGCGGAGGCGATTCAGCGCACCTTCGGCTTCTTCTTTCGCTCCTCTTGCGGCCGCTGCTCCATCCACCCAGGGTGGGCGAAGATCGCGAGGCCGAAGAAGCCCGCACAAGCGTACAGAGGCTTGATCGGGAACTTGTGGGCGGGAACCGGGAGCTGCACCACCGCGAGCAGCGGCTGGAACTCGAAGGCCCAGGCCACCACGCAGTACATGGCGGCCACGACGAAGAACAGGGAGAGGAAGAAGCGGAGCTGGTACATGGTTCCCGACACGCGGCGAGGGGCCGCACTCTACCGCAGGTCGCACGATGAACGACACCGCCAGCGTGCCCGATCCGCCTCTCGATGCCGGCACCACCGCCGAGCGCATGCGCGCTGGGGCCCGGTATGTGCTGACCGGAGGGCGATTCCTCCGCGCGCACCCCGACCTGGCGATCTGGGCACTGGTGCCTGCCATTGTGCAGCTGGTCCTGCTCGTGCTGGCTGCGTGGGTGTGCCTGGTGTGGCTGCCCGCGTGGATGGCGACCGGCTGGGCGCCGACGCAGCCGCCGATGGTGCATGTGTACAACGGCCTGGTCTACACCGCGGCCCTCGCTGCATTGTTCGCCATGTCCATCGGGATCTACCTGGCCAGTGGCCTGATCGGCGCGCCGTTCTACGATCGGCTCTCGGCCGACGTGGAGACCCTCATCCTCGGTCCCGACGCCGCTGAGGCGGACTGGCGGGAGGTGGCGACCACCATCGGCATGTCGGTCGCCCACAGCGGCCTGGCGCTGGTGCTGTGGGTGGTGTGCCAGCTGCTGTTCACCCTGTTCAACGCCGTCCCCGTGCTCGGTGGGCTGGTCGAGCTGGGGTCCGGAATCACCGTGTCGTCGCTGTTCCTCGCCCGGGAGCTGATGGATGGCAGTCTGTCCCGGCGGCGCATGGGGTTCCGGCACAAGGTGCGCACGATGCTCGCTCAGCCCGCGCTGCTCGGTGGCTTCGGGGCCGCCGCCGGTGCTGTGCTGTGGATCCCGGTGGTGAACACGCTGACCATGCCGGCGTGCGTGATCGGCGCCACCTTGTTGGTGTGCGACCTCGAGCGGCAGGGGCTCATCCCGGCGGCGGACGCCCGGGCGGGAGGCGATCCTCCAGGTCCCGCACCCGCGCCTCCAGCTCCAGCAGGCTGAGCAGGCCGAACGTGGCGCCGCACATCAGCGCCGACTGCTGCGCCCAGGTGAACACCTCGCGCCCGAATCCGGGGAACCCGAGCACGAATAGGAACGAGGCTGCGCCCGCGAAGGACACCGCGAGCGCGAACAAGCTCCAGGTCGTGAAGCGAAGGGCGCGGTACAACGGCCGTCACCTGTGAGAGGGGGGTACCGCCCACCCTAGTACAGGTAGCGGCTAGTATGGAACCCTCCTGTCGCGCGCGCGTGCCTGCGCCCTACGGGGTGTGCGCCAGAATCGCCTCGAAGGTGCGGGCGATCCGGGTCTGCTGGCGAATGTGCTCGATGTGGGGCCAGGCGGCCCGCTCGCCCTCACGGATGAACACGGCGAGATCGTCCGGGGTGGCATTGCCCATCAGCTTGCGGAACATCCTGGGATCGAACGGGGGATGCACATCGATGTCGCCCCCCCAGTCCTGGGTCGCCAGGCTGTGGGCCAGGTCGAGCCACGGTCCGGCGGGCGTGGCGAACGACAGCTGACGGGCCACCTCGATGGCGGTGGCGGCGGTGGACCGTGCGGAGCGCGCCGTGAGGCCCACGGTGAACGGCAACAGCCCCGAGGCCCGTCCCACGCGCGCCAGCGGGAGCACATGTGGGTTGGTCTGGCTGACCACGAAGTGGTTCACGTTGAGCAGGCGGGACAGGCGCAGCTTGGGCAGGTCGCCGTGCATCGAGCCGTCGATCCACCGCTCGGTCGGCAGGTACGGCACCACCCGGCCCCCCGGCTCCCGGCGCATCAGCGTGGCGGGGGGGAACGCGCCGGGGATGGCGCTCGACGCAAGCGCGCTCTCGGCGATGAGCAGGTCCGGCGCTGTGAGGTGGTTCAGCAGGCGGGGCTTCTGGCGGCTGCGCACCGGTGACACGTGGATGTTCAGCACGCGCCCGCTCCGCGCGTGGGCTTCTGCGAAGGTGAACTCTCCGACATTGTGTCGGATCGCGGCCAACATCACCTCGGGGTCGTACACCGCACGTCGGCGGATGGCTTCCGCGGGTCCGAGGGCCTCCAGGCCATACAGCTCCACTGCGCTCGGGTCGGCGAACAGCGCGTCGAGCTCATCATCGTCGCGGGAGCACAAGCCCGCAGCCACCATCGCGCCCATGCTTGAGCCGCTGATCACCGTGGGTAGAAGCCGCTGATCGTGCAGGGCCTTACACACCCCCAGGTGGTACCAACCGAGCGTCGCGCCGCCGGAGAGCAGGAGTGCTGTCCGCCCGAAGTTGTCGGCGGCACGCTGGAACCGGGCGCGCTTCTCCGCGCGGCCGACCTGCCCGGTGTCGCTTGCCGCGATGTGCTCCATGCACCGCTCCACCTCGTCCAGGTAGGCCTCCACCACGTGCTTCGTGCCGGCATAGGCCGTGGTGTACAGGTCTGGCGCCGACAGGTCCCCCAGGTGGCGGTACAGGCTCTCGTCGAGACGCGCCGCCAGCCGCACCATCGGGCCGGAGGTGCGGAGGGAGCGGAGCTCGTCCAGGTGGGCCCGCAAGAGCTGGGCGTCGTAGAACGGCGAATCGTCCTCTGCGCGCCAGGCGTCGGCGCCGACCCGTCGGTCCACCTCGTCGGCGGCGGCGCGCCAGGCGGCGTAGCTGCGGGCTTCACCCAGGGCCCGGAAGGCGTCGCGGAGGGAGCGAGGGATACTGCGCATGTCCTTAGTCTGACCCCCCGGGAGCTGGCGTGCACGTCTACGCGCGGTTCTACCCGGAATATGTTCCATTTAGGAACACTTTTCGGGGTGTAGCGGTGAGCAAATTGCGCACAGGAATGCTACACGTCACATGTCAGCAGGGGTATCGAGACCTGTGGCGTCGGCATCGCGACCGACAGAGGAGGCAGGGTGTCTATCTGGCTGTTGAGTGCGGTTGCCTTCGCTCGAACACTCGACGTTTCCGTTATCGACCATGCCTTTGTGAACTCGGATGTCACCGTTGAGGCCGGTGACGAGGTCCGCTGGTTCTTCATCGGCCCCTCGCCGCACAGTGCGACCGCCGCGGCCGATCAGGCCGACTGGTGGGACACGGGCGTGCTCTCGCCCGGGGTGTTCAGCACCCACACCTTTCTGGTGGAGGGGGAGCTCGCCTACTATTGCTCGGTGCACGGCTCCGACCTCGGCGGCGGCCTGGTCGACGGCATGTCCGGCTCGGTCACGGTGGTGGCGCCGACCCCCGATTCCGATGCCGACGGGCTGTCCGACCTGCACGAGACCTGGTTCGGCTCGGACCCACTGATCGCCGACACCGATGGCGATGGCCTGCTGGACGGTGACGAGGTCGACCTGCACGGCTCGGATCCCACGCTCCCCGACACCGACGGAGATGGCCTGTCGGACGGCGACGAGGTGGGCTACGGCACCTCGCCCATCGGCGTAGACAGCGACACCGACGATCTGAGCGACGCCGACGAGATCCTGATCCACGGGACCGACCCCCTGAGCGACGACACGGATCTCGGTGGCCTCGACGATGGCGACGAGGTCGACCTGATGCTCAACCCGCTCGACCCGTCGGATGACGATGGACCGATGCGGCTGTTCCCGCCCGAGGATCTCCTCATCGGCGGGCCGAACACCTTCAACGTGGACAACGCCAGCCCCTACCAGCGAGTGTTCCTGGTGGTGGGCGCGGTCGAGGGCGAGTTCGAGGTGCCCGGGTGTCCCGCGCTGGTGCTCCCGTTCTCGTCCCCGAAGGTGGTCGACACAGACGACGCCACCCGGCGCGGCCGGGCCAACTTCAGGATGACCATCCCCGAGGCCTTCCTCGGCGAGCAGGTGTTCTTTGTCGCGGTGCAGCAGGCCACCTGCCGCCGGTCGGCGAAAGAGATCATCCTCATCGAGTGAGTGGTCAGCAGATCCGCTCGTCCAGCAGCGCACGGCGCTCTGGGTCGAGCGGGTACACCAGCCGCACCAGCACGCCCCACTCGGGGCTCACCTCGGCGCCCACGACCGTGAAGCCGAGGGTGAGCTTCGCGATGAGCACGGGGTTGTTCGATGCCAGGTGCAGCGACGTCACGTCGAGGTAGCCGCGGTGCCGGGCCTCCGCGAGCACGGCGCGCGCCATGGCGGAGTACACGCCGCGGCGGCGGTGCTCGGGGTGGACCACCGACACCTCCATCATCAGCGCTCCCGGCCGCTGGCAGGCGCACCGGGTGAACCCGACCAGGGTGGCGCCGTGCCACACCCCCAGCTCGAGCCGGTCGGTCGCGCGCACGGCGGTGGCCAGGCGCTCGGCCACCGCGGCCCCTCGCTCGGGAGGGAGCCGGTCCCGGCCGCGCACCACGCGGGTGCCGGCGAGCAGCTCGCTGTCGATCAGGGCCCGCATCGGGGCCGGCGGCAGCGCGTCGACCCGGCGGAGCACGTAGCCGGTGGGTAGCGGGCTCATGCGTACACCCAGGCCTCGGGCAGAACGCCCTGGCGGTAGAGCTGAACGCGCAGCGGCAGTGGCACCTCGACGAGTGCGGTGCCGCGCACGACCGGGGCGCCGGACCGCAACGCCGCCACCGAGCGCTCGGCGCCGGCCAGCCAGAGGTACTCGGCCGACGCGCCACCTGCGAGGGAATCCGCCGCCTGTGCGCGCGCGCGAGCGATCCACGGCTCGGGGTCGGCGCCGCTGGCGATCGCCTCCTGGGCGCACGCCGCGAGCAGGTTCACCGCCAGGCGCGGGCTGGTGTCGGCGAGGTAGGCCAGCTCTCCCCAGGCGGCCGACGCCGCGTCCAGGTCGCCGAGCGCCACCCGCTGGACCCGCAGCAGCTGCACCCGCACCCGGGCAGAGGGGTCGGCGTCGAGGGCCCGCGCCACGCGGTCGGCCACTGCGTCCAGGTCGCCGAGCCCCCCAGCTGCGCGGGCGCTCTGCGCGAGCGTCCCCCCACGCTGCGGTGCCTTGGCCATCGCGGGGCGGGCGAGGAGCGCTGTGACCCGATCCCAGGCGTCGGCGTGTCGCCCGAGCTGGAGCAGGTCCTCCACTTGCTGACGGAGCGTGTGCAGCGCGTACAGCTCATGCCCCACCCGGCTCAGGGTTCGCTCGGCCTGCTCGTTGGCGGCCAGGGCCAGGTCGGACCGGCCCGTGACCCGCAGCGGAATCGCCTGGTTGCTCCGCGACACCGCCACCATGATCGGGTTGTCCCGCGCCTGCCACCCGGCCACCACCTCGCCGTGCAGCGCCAGGGCGTCCACCAGTCGCCCTTCCCGAAATGCCAGGTTCGCCTGCGATTCAAACGCTCGAAGCTCCGTTCTTCGGTTGCGGCTCTCCCGCGCCAGCGAGAGCGATCGGCCCAGCGCCTCCCGTGCGGCGTCGAGCTGGGCGCGGCGCAGGTGCACGCCGCCGAGGTCGTGCCACAGGGTGGCGCGGGTGGCGGTGTCGAGGCGGGGCTCGAGCTCGGCGGCCGCATCGAGCAGTGCCGGTGCGCGGTCGGCATCCCACCGCGACCGGAGCACCCACAGCTCAGCGAGCAGGGCCTCACCGGCCAGGGCCCACGCGTTGGCGCGCAGCGCAGATCGGCGCACCTGACCGAGACGGTCGCTCACCCCGGCGGCCTCGGCCCCGGCCACGTAGTCGGCGCAGGCGATGATCATCCGGGCACGCCAGCCGGCCACATCGGGCAGGCCCGACTCGCGCTCGACGGCCCACCGGCACAGCTCGCCCGCCGCGGGGAGGCGGTCTTGGCTGCGGGCGGCGATGCCCGCCTCGACCGCGGTGAGTCGGCCGCGCTCGCTGTCGCCGGCGCCCGCCCAGTGCCGCGCGATGACCGGCAGGAGGGTGGCGCGGCGGGACGGGGATCGCGCGTCCAGGTGGGTGGCGGCGGCTCGGTGGTGTGCGGCCCGCGTCGCGGCATCGAGCCCGTGACCGGCAGCGTTCCGCAGGGCGTCATGGGGGAATCGCCAGCCCTCGGTGACCTCCTCCAGCACGTGCCGGGCGCGCAGCTCGGGCAGGGCGTCCGTGGGGCCGAGGGCCGCGAGCAGGTCGTCGGGGAATGGGCCCACCAGCACCGAGGCCCGCGCGGCGAGGTCGCGGGCCGCTGGCGAGAGCGCGCCGAGCCGCAGCTCGAGCACCGCGTCGAGGGAGGCCGGGAATGCGGTGGCTGCCAGCGCGTCGGCCCGGATGCTCCACCGCCCCCACATGTCCCGGACCAGGCGGCCGTCGGCGACGGTGGCGCGAAGCAGCTCCTCGGCGAAGCGTGGATTCCCTCCGGAGCGCTCGTGGAGCAGGTCGCTGACTGCGGGGTCGATGGAGGTGGCGGCGAGCATGCCCGACGCCAGCGCTCGGATGGCCTCGGCGTCGAGCCGGCCGAGGTCATGCACCGGCAGGGCGAGGCGGTCGACCATCGCCTGCAGGGTGGGCTGATCCCGCTCTGCTGGCCAGGTGGCCACGACCTGGAGCGCGGGCGCGTCCCCGGACTGCACCAGGCGCTCGAGCACGGCGCGGGTGAGGGCGTCGGCGCAGTGCACATCATCGATGGCGAGCAGCCCGTTCGCGCCGTCGAGGGCCAGCTCCACCGCCGCGAACACGTGGGCGATCACCACATCCGTGGGCGGCGGGGTGTCGTCTGCGGTCACGCCTGGGAGGCGCAGCAGGTCGGGCACGAGGGCGGCGAGTGCGCTGGCCCCGGGCACCGCGAGGTCGTCGGCTAGGGCCCGATCCACTGCCGCTTCGAGGACCGGGAGCAGTCCCACCAGCGGGGGTGGGTCGGCCGTGGGGCAGGTGGCGACGAAGGTCGCCCGCCCTGCAGAGTCGCCGAGAAGCTCAGCTACGAGGCGGGTCTTGCCGATGCCGTGGGGGCCTGTCACCAACACCACCCGGTGCTCGGCGAGGGTGTCGCGAAGCCAGGCGCGGTCGGGCTCGCGGCCCACCAGCGGCGGTCGGTACACCCACGGACGGGGGGCGGGGAGGGCCACGGCCAGGGGGTCTGGACCGAGCACGGCGTCGATGGCGTCGGCGACATCGGCGGCGTAGCCCGGGCGCCGGGCGGGGGTCTTCGCCAGCAGCCGGAGCACCAGCAGCTCGAGCTCGGGCGGCACGTCGGTGAGCCACGACGGGGGCCAGGGGGCATCCCGCATGTGGGCGTTCAGGGTGTCGAATGCCGACCGGGACAGCGGTGACTCGCCCGTGAGCGCCTCATACACCATGCACCCGACCGCGTACATGTCGGCCCGGGCGTCCACCGCGTGGCCCTGGATGCGCTCGGGCGAGATGTACTTCGCGGTGCCGGCCCGGGGGTCGGAGTGCTCGAGCCGGGCCTGGCCGTCCGGGTCGCGGGTGCGAGCGACCAGTCCGAAGTCCACCAGCACAGGACGTCCGCCCTCGGCGAGCAGGATGTTCGCCGGCTTCAGGTCCAGGTGAACGAGGCCCTCGCCATGGAGCCAGGCGAGCGTGCGGCACACCCGGGCGAGGGCGCGAAGGGCCGTGTTCCGGTCGGGCAGCACCCGGTCGAGGGGCAGGCCCTCGACGAGCTCCATCGCGTACCACTGCCGCCCGTCGTGCACGCCGCTGTCGAGGATGCGCACGACACAGGGATGCTCTACCGCCTCCAGGGCGGCGATCTCCCGGCGCAGGCTGCGCACCCGGAACACGTCCACCAGCTCGAGCGTCTTCACCGCCGCGGTGGCGCCTGTCTCGGCATGGGTCGCCCGATACACCACCCCCATCCCGCCGCGACCGAGCACCCCGGTCGGGCGCCACGGCCCGATCTGCTCAGGCCATGGGGTGACCGCCCGCGGCGGGGGCACGGCGGGCGTCGCATCGTCGCTGGAACGGCCGTCTTGATGCTCAGTCACTGCGTTGAACGGGAACGTCAGCCGGTCCCGCTCGCGGGCGCAGGTCCGGCACGTGGCGAGGTGGGACAGCTCGTCGCGGGTCAGCGAGATCTGCTGGAGCTTCTCGGCGGTGAGGTGGGGGTGCGACACCCGCCCAGCCTAACCGGATCAGCCTGCCGGTCGGACGCCGGATGGGCCTCCGCCCCCGGGTTTGCGGATCCCACACCGTCCTGACATCGCACGATCTAGGCTGGCGCCCTGGAGGTGCACATGTGGTTGCCGATGATCCTGGTCTCGATGTTCGCGACTGCCCCGGTTGCGGCGCCCTCGTTCCCGCTCGAGATGGAGCTGGAGTACTGCTACGAAGGCTCTCCCTGCGGGTACGCCATGTGGACCTTCTTCGCGGACGGCACGGTGGAGGATGACCTCGACGGTCAGGGCGACTGGATGGTGCGTCGCGGCGAGTTCCGCCTGGTGTACGACCATGGCTCGGAGTACCGAGGCACCCTGGATGTCGGCGATCGGTGCATCTACGGCGTGAACCTGCACGCGGACGGGCGTGAGGGCGAGTGGACGGCCTGCTACTGACGGCATGGCTCAGGCCACCAGCCTGAGGACGCGTGGGTCCCGGTCGATGGTGACCTCCCGCGCCCACGGCAGCGCGATGGCGTCCTGCTCGATGCCGTCGCCGAACACCACGCCGTGGTCCATCTCGCTCACCACGGCCAGGGCGGCGTCCGCCAGCAGGCCCTCCTGCATCGCCGTGCCCGTCGCCACCGAGCCCCACGCCTCGCGGACGAAGAACGCCAGGCTCGGGTCTTCCGGTGCTGGCAGCGTGAGGCTCGAGCCCCGCGCAGCGTGGATCGACTTCGCCCAGCCGGTGGATCCAGTCCCCGTCGAGACGATCAGCCCCGACGAGCTGTGCCGCTCCTGCTGCCCGCCGATCGACAGGGTGTACCGCGCGGACTGATGGGTCCGGTGGCCGACGAACACCTCGTTCAAGGCGCGCAACTCCTGGCCATCATCGGTGCGCGCGCGGAGCATCGTGCGCGCCTCGAGCCGGGCTCGCCCCGCGTGCACATCGCGGAGCACATCGGCGGCAGCCGCGGGAAGATGCCGCACCAGCACACCGTCGAACGCGGTCGGGTCGGGGTTGATCCCGATCACAGGCTGATCGGACAGGTACTTGGCTACGTTTGGGACGAGACCGTCCTGCCCGACCGCCACCACCACGTCCTCCGGGTCGAACAGGAATCGGTCGAGGAAGTCCCGGCCGACCCGCGTGTGGCGCCAGGTGGGCGGCACGGCCCGGAGCACGGTGGCGACGGCGTCGCCCTGGGCCCGGTGGGCGGCGAGCAGCGGGTCGATGGACTGGCCGCGGGTGGAGAGGAACCACCGCACCTGCCCAGGCGTGGCGTGCTGGGCGAGGAGGGCATCGTAGGCGGTAGGACGGGTGACCAGCACCACTCGCGGCTCCATCTCAGGCCTCCGCGCGGAAGTGGTTGAGGGCCTGGGTGATCAGGTCCGGGGTGACCGTGAGGCTGCCGATCTCCGGCAGGTTGGCGGCCAGCTCTCGTGCAGCCAGTCCGAGCAGCACGTCGGAGGGCAGGTCGCGGTAGATGTCCACGTGGGCGCGCTCGGCCTCGGCCTTCGCCTGCTCCAGTGCGCGGAGGGCGGCTGCCTCGGCCTCGCTGGTCACCTTCGAGGTCTCCGCCGCACACACCGCCTCGAGGCGGGTGGTCTCGGCGCGCTCGGTCACCTCGCGGCGGGCGTTCTGCCCCTGCTGGGCGATGAGCATCTCCTCCCGTCGAGCGAGCTCGATCTGGCTCTGCAGCTCGTTCTCGGCGATGGCGCGCTCCCGCTCCACCGCCACGGCCCGGCGCTCGAAGGTGGCCTTGTCGGCCTGCTGCTGGATCTGCTCCCGCGTCGTCACCTGCAGCGCCCGCTCCACCTCGGCGGCTGGGCGGATGGCTCGGATCGACACCGACACCACCTCCACACCTAGCGCCGCGAGGGCCTCCGATCCGCGCAGTCCCCCGATCACCCGGGCGCGCACCTGGCTGATGCCGTGCTCGAGCGCGTCGGCGAGGGGGAGCTGCGCGAGGGTGTCGCAGGCGAGCTGCTGGGCCTGCTCGGACAGCGTGTTGGCCACCTGCTCCAGGGGCGTGTGCACGTGCTGGCCGGTGGTGAGGTCCAGGGTGCAGTCCACCCGGCGGGCCAGGGCGTCGGGGTCGGCGACCCGCCAGGTGAGCACGCCCTGCACCGAGGTCACCTGGAAGTCCTGCGTGCGGCCGGTGATCTGGAGCACGAGCTCCTGGTCATCCACCGGGATCTCGGCGATGGAGGCGGACCACGGGAGGAACCAGAACGTGAGCCCCCGGCCCGTGCGCACCGGCTCGCCGCCGCGGAACTGGACCACGTGGCGGCTGACCTCGCTGCGCAGGTGACGAAAGAAGAACACGCGTCGGATCTCGGCCATGCTGACCTCCATGAGTGTCTCCAACATAGATGCGTCTTGCATATATACAAGAAGTATCTAAGGTCAGGGTCAGGCACCGCGTGCGGACCCAAGTCCGGTGCGGGGTCAGGCACCGCGTGCGGACCCAAGTCCGGCGAAGTGCCTGACCCCACGTGCGGACCCTGGTCCCCACCGAATCGTGCGCCCACCACGTTGCCCACCCTCCCTCTCCCGCTCGCCCGAGCGGCCACCCCCGCCCGGTCCGGGTACACTCTCACCGAGCCTGGAGGCGGTGCGTGCGTCCTTCCGTCCATCGTCCCCTGATCCTCCTCGCGGTCGCGCTGTCGGCCTGCGGCGAGCCCGAGCCCCTGGTGGTGGACGGCCCCTCGTCGAGCACCCCGGCCACCTCCACGTCCACGCCGACCACGCCGACCACGCCGCCGACGACGCCCCCGACCACGCCGTCGACCACCACCCCGACCACGCCGTCGACCACGACCCCGGTCACCACCGACGATCCCACGAGCTCCACCACCACCACCACCGATATCGGTGGTGCTGTCGCGGACCTGCAGGTGCTGCCCCCCGGTGGCACCTTCGTGGGCGAGCTCGAGGTCGAGCTGGTGACCTCCGACGCCGACGCCAACCTGTGGTTCACGTTGGACGGTTCTCCCCCGATCCCTGGGGTGTCCGAGCGCTATTCCGGACCGTTCACCCTGGACCGCAGCACCAACCTCCGGGTGCTCGCGGAGTACTCCTTCGGGCAGACCTCCGGTGCAGCGCCCACCTTCCTCCGCCTCGAGCCCGACCTCGACGGCTTCTCCTCGAACCTCCCGCTGGTGGTGGCCTGGTCGCGGGTCACCGCCCCCACCGACAAAGAGGAGGCCTACGACCCGTTCACCCTCACCGTGTTCGAGCCCGCCGCGGAGGGCGACCGGGTGACGCTCCCGGCGCCTGCCACCGTGAGCGAGCGCGCCGGACTCAAGGTGCGCGGGTCGAGCTCGGCCGGGTATCCGAAGAAGCCATACCGGATCGAGACCTGGCACCCCGGCAGCGACGACGACCTGGACGTGGCCCTGCTCGGCATGCCCGAGGAGGCCGACTGGGTGTTCCTCGCGCCGCTCGCCTTCGACCGTGCGCTCATGCGCAACGCGCTCCTGTACCACCTGAGCAACAGCATCGGCCGGTACGCGCCCCGCACCCGGTTCGTCGAGCTGTTCGTCGCAGACCGCGGCGAAGACGTAGGTCTGGACGACTATGTCGGCGTGTATGTGGTCGTGGAGCGCATCGAGCGTGACGCCGAGCGGGTGCAGCTCACCAAGCTCGAGCCCACCGACCTGGCGATGCCCGAGCTCTCCGGTGGCTACCTGTTCAAGGAGGACCGCACGGGCCCCGGTGAGGGCGGATTCACCGCCGGAACTGCCGATGGCGCCTTCGACTTCGAGCAGCCGTTCGTGTTCGTCGAGCCCGAGGAGCGGGACATCCCCGGCGCGCAGGCTGAGTACCTGATCGGCCAGCTCGATGAACTCGGCGAGGCGCTGGCCAGCCCCGACTTCAGCCATCCGCTCACCGGGCGGCACTACAGCGAGATCATCGATGTGGACTCGTGGATCGACCACCACATCCTGAACGTGTTCGCGAAGAACCCCGACGCGTTCCGGCTCAGCGGGTATTTCCACAAGGACCGGGAGGGCCCGATCCAGGCTGGCCCGGTGTGGGATTTCGACCGCACGATGGGCTGCGACAGCGACGGTCGGGCGGCGGATCCCACGTGGTGGGACAACTCCAACGAGACCTTCGACTGCACCTTCGTGTTCGAGCACGGGTTCTGGCTCGGACTGTTCGACGACCCCCTGTTCCGGCTGCAGTACTGGAACCGACTCGAGGCGCTGCTCGCAGCGGAGCTGAGCCCCGTCGCTGTGTTGACCACGGTGGACGAAATGGCCGATACGCTAGCCGAGGCCGCGGACCGCAATCACGCGAAGTGGGACGATTATCCGCCGCGGGACGGCAGCTACGACGGCGAAGTCCGCATCCTCCGCAACTGGCTCTCGGCCCGCACCACCTGGATGTCGGACTGTGTCCTCCTGCCCGATCCCCGGGCCTGCACCGGCGACTGAGGGTCTCCTGCGGTGCGTTCGTCGGGGTGGAGTCGGCGCCGACGGATTACACGGTAGGCTAGCCGATGGAGACGCTATTTCCTTTGAATCCATGGGCCTCGCTCCCGAGGTCCTCACCGGTCTGTCCGACATGGGGTTCTCCGAGCCCACGCCGATTCAGTCCCAGGCCATCCCGCTCGCCATGGTGGGGCGTGATCTCATCGCCTCGGCCTCCACGGGCACCGGCAAGACCGCCGCCTTTCTCGTGCCCATCCTCCACCAGCTCGCCGGCTCCGATCCGGGCACGCTGCGGGTGGTGGTGCTCACGCCCACGCGGGAGTTGGCACTGCAGATCGACGAGCAGGCGCTGGCGCTGGGCTACCACGTAGGCTTCTCGAGCGTGGCGGTCATCGGCGGCATGAAGATGGCGCCGCAGGAAGACGCCATCCGGTCGGGCGCCGAGATCATCGTCGCCACCCCAGGCCGCCTTATCGACCACCTCCGGTTCCCCCACATCGACCCCAGCGGCGTGCAGTACCTGGTGATCGACGAGGCCGATCGGATGTTCGACATGGGCTTCCTACCCGACGTGAACCGCATCGTCGCCCGCCTCCCGAAGGCACGGCAGACCCTGCTGTTCTCGGCCACCATGCCGCCCAAGGTGCGCAAGCTGGCCGACTCGATCCTGGTCGACCCCGAGACCATCGCGGTCAACCCGTCAAAGCCGGCGAAGGGGCTTAAGCAACGAGCATTTTCGGTCGCCCATCGGCGCAAGTCGGCGCTGCTCAGCCGGCTGGTGGAGCACCGCACGATGAAGTCGGTGATCGTGTTCGTGAAGCGCAAGCGGGAGGCCGACGGCCTGGCCCGCACCATCTCGCGCATGGCCCGCAGGAAGACCCAGAGCATCCACTCGGGGCGCTCGCAGCAGGAGCGCATCGACGCGCTCGAGGACTTCCGAACCGGCGCGGTCACCGTGCTGGTGGCGACCGATGTGGCGGCACGCGGGATCGATGTGGACAGCGTGACCCACGTGTTCCACTTTGACGTGCCCCGCTCATCCGACGACTACATCCACCGCAGCGGCCGCACCGGGCGGGCGGGCCAGACCGGGCAGGTGATGACCTTCGTGGCGCCCGACGAGGAGTCGGACATGGCGTCCATCGAGCGGGCCATCGGGATGAAGATCCCGCGGGTCAAGCTCAAGGGGTTCAACGCCGGGCTCGATGGCGCATCCTCCCGGCCAGCGGCGCGGCCAGCGGGGCGTCGTCGGCGCACCTGACGGGTGGCTACGTCGGGTCCGGGCCAAACCGGTTCGGTCCCTCCGTGCCCCGCAGCAGAACGGCACGCCGGGGCACCCGTCCTCGGAAGCTGAACAACACCTGAGCCAGTGAGGTCGGGTTGGGACCGCTAGGGACCTTGTCGGTCTCGTCCGGTGCAGCGAACGGATTGTCGGACATGGCAGGCCTCACCCGGAGACGAGGGATCATTCCTCGGTATCTACGGTCGCCTCTTCGGGCACTTCAGCCGTCCCCTCGGCTTGTGCCGCGGCCCGCGCCTCCGCCTCACGCAGCTTGTCCTTCTTGCTCTTTCGCCAACCCTTCACCGGAGCCGCCCCACGCTGTCGCGGAGCCGGTGCGGTCGTCGGTTCGAACCCAGCGATTCGCTCGCGGGGCACCTGCACCCCCGCCCGCTTCTCGATCAGCCGGAAGTGGTCCACCGTGGTGGGGTCGATGAACGACACCGCCAGGCCCACCTCCCCGGCGCGGCCGGTGCGCCCGATCCGGTGCACATAGTCGCGGGGTGAGCGCGGCAGATCGAAGTTCACCACGGCGAACAGCTCTGGGATGTGGATGCCGCGGGAGGCGAGGTCGGTCGCCACCAGGATGGCCACGCCGCCGGAGCTGAACCGCCGCAGCACCGCGGTGCGCTCTGCCTGGGCCAGGCCACCGTGCAGTGCGGCCGCGCTCAGCCCATCACGCCGGAGCTTCGCGGCGAGGTTCTCGGTGGCGCGCTGGGTGGCGACGAACACCAGGGTCTGCCCCCAGGATTCGGTGCGGAACAGGTGCTGGAGCAGGCCGCGACGTGCGTGGCGGTCCACCTCCACCGCGCGCTGGGCGATGTCGGACACCACGAGCTGCTCGGGCGCCACCCGCACCGTCACGGGGTCGCGCTGGGCCGACTCCCGCAGGGCGAGCACCCGGGCGGGCAGGGTCGCGGAGAACAGCAGGGTCTGGCGCGCAGGCGCCATCGCGGCGAGCAGAGCGTCGAGCTCCTCCGCGAAGCCTGCGTCCAGCAGCTTGTCGGCCTCGTCGAGCACCAGGGTCTGCACATGCCACAGCGGCAGGTGCCCATTGTCCACCAGGTCGAGCAGGCGCCCGGGCGTGGCGACGAGGATGTCCACCCCCTCCGTGAGCGCGGCGATCTGGTCGCCGATGACCGCACCCCCGATCACGGCGAGGACCCGGGGGATCGGCGCCTGGAACTTCGCGAACTGCTCGAACGCCCGCGCCACCTGCAGCGCCAGCTCCCGGGTGGGCACCAGCACCAGCACCCGGAGCTGAGGCCCGTCCGAGGGCGCCTCGGCGAGGCGGTGGAGGATCGGCAGGGCGAACGCGGCGGTCTTGCCGGAGCCGGTCTGGGCCTCGGCGACGAGGTCGGCGCCGGCGAGCACCGGCGGGATGGCCTGCACCTGAATCGGCGTCGGCGTGGTGAACCCGAGCGCGTGGACCGCGCGGAGGAGGGGCTCGCCGATGTGGAGGTCTTCGAAGGACGTCACTGGATCCCGTGGGCAGCTGGGGGCTCGGCGTAACAGGTTGCTCGGGCCGGGTTCAGCGGCCTCCCGCGGCCGCAGCTCACCCGCCCCGCTGCCGGTAGCGGTACAGCGCCGCGGGCCGATGCCCCACATCGGTCTGGCGCTCGCCGGTGGCCTCCACCAGGCCCGTGGCGAGCACCCGACGGCGGAAGCTGTCCTTGTTCAGCGCCTGGCCGAGGATTGTCTGGTGCAGCAGCCGGAGCTGGCGCAGCGTGAACGCGGGCCCGAGGAGCTCGAACCCGATCGGCGTGTAATCGAGCTTTCCCCGGATCCGCAGCACGGCGGTCGCCACGATGTCGGCGTGGTCGAACGCCAGCCCGACCGGCTCGCCATCGACCCACAGCTCCACGGGCCCGCCCGCCTCACCCTCCCATGGGACCCGCACCTCGGCGAGCGCCGCGCCCGGGGCCAGCGCCAGTCTCCCCGGGGGCACCAGCGCGTAATGGGCCACCGACACCACCCGATGCCGGGGGTCGCGGTCCGGGCGTCCGAAGGTGTACAGCTGTTCGACGAACACGTCTCGCAGGCCGGCCTTGGCCTCCAGCGCGCGCCGGGCCGCGGCGTCCAGTCCCTCGTCGAGCCCGACGAAGGTGCCGGGCAGGGCCCACTGGCCGAGCTCGGGACGGCCGGTGCGGCGGACGAGGACCACCCGGAGCGCTCCGCCCGACGCGGTGAGCACCACCACGTCGGTCGCCAGGGAGGGACGGTCGAACACCGAGGGGTCGTAGGACTCGAGGAACTCGCTGTCGTCGGCCATGCAGCGGTGTAGCCCGAGGCCCCCGCCTCAGCCGCCAGGCAGGGTCAGGCACCCGAAGCGGACCCACGTCCGCCGCGGGGTCTGGCACCCAGGCGGACCGAAGTCCGGCCGGGGTCTGGCACCCAGGCGGACCGAAGTCCGGCCGGGGTCTGGCACCCAGGCGGACCCAGGTCCGGCCGGGGTCTGACCCCGCCGCGGACTCACGTCACCAAAGCGGACCCGCGTCCCCACCCTCCCTCGCGCGCACCCGGCTACCGGGCACGGACGCTGGCCGCCTCGCGGAGCACGGCGGCGACGTTGCCGAGACAGCAGCTTCCCTGCGGGTTCGTCTCGGGGCAGCGGTCCTCGCCCCGCTTGCAGGCGGCCTTGATGTCGTCGCGGATCCCCGGCGTTGCACCAATGTCTTCGGCGCTGTGGCCAAAGCAGTAGCAGATCGGCCGGTCCGGGAGCGCCTCCTTCTGGCCCACGCGCACCCGCACGGCCGACACGCCGAGCTCCTCCCCTGCGGCGTCGAAGTACACCACCGGGCAGTCCGCGGTGCGGCAGAACCGGTACGCGCCCGCCGCACGGTGGTCAGGGAACACCAACAGCGCGTCCAGGGTCACGTCGCCGACCGTTCGGCCTCGCGTACCGCAGCGGCGGCAGTCCACCAAGGGCGCGGTCTCGCTCGTCGGGGTGCAGCAGTCCATGTCAGTCTCCCTTCACGGTGGCCGTGTGGCCTGAGCGGGTGATTGCCTCGGCGAGCCGCCGAGGCTGACGGTGCGTGCAGTGTCTTCGTTCATGGACGGTCCTCCGGAGGCTCACTCCCTCAGACGGGTTCCACCCAGATGTATTTCAGTATTTGCGCAAATACAATCTATTGGTCCGCCGGTCAGTCGCCTGCGAGCAAGAAGGTCACCTCGGCTTCGATCTCGTCAAGACCGCCACTGCCGCCGGCTTCTGCCCAGGCAACCACCCCATCCGCGTCGATGATGTAGGCCATCGGCAGCACGACCTTCGGGTCCCAGACCACAAAGAACTCGCCATCGACATCGGCCAACACCGGATACGTCAGCCCGAGCTCGCTGGCCCACAGCTCGGCATCCTCGGGGACCGGCGTGTCCCCCACCGCGTCCTGGATCACCACGCTGATCGGCACGAATCCGTCTTCGCCGTGCGCTTGGTACAGATCCTCGAGTCCCTGAACCAGGGACCGACAGCTGGTTCACCACAGGGCAGAGACGTCGACGAGGGCCACCTTTCCGCGCTGGTGCGACAGCGTGAACGCGAGGCCGGCCCGATCGGGGAGCGTGAAGTCCGGGGCGCAGGCCCCGACGTCGAGAGCTCGCTCCACGTCTGGTCCACACCCCACGCCACCGGACTTCGCGCCGGTTTCGGGTCCGCAGGCGGTGAGGAGGATGAAGGGGATGAGCTGGCGCATGGCTACTCCGTGGAGACTCCGACCCAGGTGAGCTCCGGCAGGCCTTGCCCGGGGTCCGTGGCGGGCCTTCCGTCGGCGTCTACGGTGCCGGTCGCGACGGGCACGAGCAGGCCGAGATCGTAGTCGAGGCTGTGGAAGGTCACCGAGCTGCCGGGCATGAGGCCGGTGTCGCCGGGGAAGGCGACGGGGGCGGGCGGGTCGAGCGTCGATAGGATGGGGTGCAGGGCGAACAGGTCGACGAGGGTGACCCCGTCGGGCACGAACGGCGGCGCCTGGTGGGTCGGCACGCGCGCGACCTGCACCTCGTCGGGGGCGAAGGGCGCCAAGGAGAGGCTCCCGGCCGGGATCGTCAGCTCGAGGCCGTGGGAGGTCACCACCCGTTGTTCGCCCGTGGCGTCCGGATCGACGAGCCAGCTCTCGTCGAGGGAGGGGGCAACGATCTGTCCGTCGAAGTTCACGCTCTGATCGGCAGAGAACGCAAACACAACCGAGGCGAACAGGCCGTTGGCGGCCGTCTCTCCATAGGTGATCAGCCGCTTGTCGCCGCCGTCCACGTCCCCGACCGTGAACCCGCCGGCATCGTCGGTGCGGTCGGGGATGCAGAACTCGGTGGACACGGTGACGAACATGTCCACGACGGGCTGGCCGGCGAGATCGACGACCATCCCGGAGACGTCGTACCGGTCCGCGTGCTCGGCGGCGGGCGTGCGCATGTCTGCGTGCTTGCCCGATGAGCCGGGAGTGCACGCCGCGGCCAGCGCCAGGCTACTCGCCCAGCGCACGGCGCGCGTCCCGGACAGCCTCACGAAGCACCGCATTCAACGGGTGGTCCGTCAGTGTGTAGTACAGCGTCTGGGCGTCGCGGCGGTACTGGACGAGGCGCTGCGCGCGCATCTTGGCCAGGTTCTGTGACACCGCAGACACGCTCAGACCCAGCACGGTGGCGAGGTCGCAGACACACATCTGCTCCACCTGATCGAGCACGGCGAAGATGCGCAGCCGGGACGGGTGCGACCACACCGCGAGGCCGGCCGCGAGCTCGTCGAGATCCGGCGTGAATGCGTAGTTCTCACGCATCAAATCGAGATCGATGGGGCTGTGTTCGGGCGGGACGCACTTCACGGTTCTTCCATTATTGCATGAATGCTGAACTAGGCGAGGCGTACTGCAGCACGACGCGCACACATCGGCGACACCGCGCCCCTGACGCGCCGGGCCTCGGTCAGGGCTTCGGCACCCGCTTCAGCTCCCCCGCCCCGCCCGTGACCCCATCCCAGGCCACCAACACCTGCCACCCGCCGCCATCCGCGGCGAGCACGGCCAGCGCCTCGGCCCGCGCATCGCTCCGCGTCGGGAGCGTCGCTACCTGCGTCAGCGTGCACCCCGGCGCGCCCTCCCCGACCATGCAGTCGGTGCCCGACCAGAACCAGATCGGGTGGTCGCCCGGGCCGTCGCCCATCGGGCCGCCGAGCACCAGGAATCCGCCGTCCACCGCGGCCAGGTCGCGGATGCCCAGGCCATCCAGTGGCAGGGTGGCGGTGGTGGTGAGGGCGGGCGCCATGTCCAGCGGTGTGCTGAGCACCACCGCCCAGCCCCCACGGAGCACAGGTCCCCGAAGCCCGAGGTACAACCACCCGTCTACGACGGCGACCCCCTCGATGTCCACGCCGTTCTCCTTCGAGGGCAGCCCCATGAACCGGCCGATCAGCGGGTGGTCCTGCAGGCTGGTTCCGAAGTCCCACTGGGCGGCGAGGGTCGGCGTGCCGCCGTCGAACACCACGTGTGCGGCGAACCGGCGCCGGGGCTCGGCGTCCACTGTGGCGAGGCGCTTCCAATTCTTCGCGTAGCTGCGGTCGTCGGCGACGGTCTTTCGGCGCGCCCCGTGGGAGCCAATCACCACCACCCCGCCCGGCGCCGGGCTCACCGCCTCGAGGTCGAGCTCGGGCGCGTCGTCGGAGGCTCGCCGGTCCGTGGTCGGGGTGAGGTCGGGCAGGGTCCAGGCGGCATCCCGAGCCCAGCCCCCGTCCACGGGCGACAGGCGCAGCAGCACATTGCCCTCATCTGACACCACATACAGCGCGCCGTCGTGCAGGGCGGCCCCGCTGATGTCCTCATCCTCGTACAGCGCGGGCCCGCGGTCCAGGGCCCCGCCCAGCGCTGGCGGGGTGGGGGCCGAGCAGGCCACAGTCGTCGTGAACAGCCAACCCAGGCACCCCCAGACCATCAATCCCCCTGCGGCCCGACCGCGAGAAGGGCGTATCACTGGCGGGGGCGTGGGCCCGCGCCCCGCCGAATCGGTGGCCGTCGCGGCGAGCGTCCGGAGAGGGGCTTGCCGGCCGGCGTCGGTGGAATAGTGACGGTCGCGGCCATGCCGCTCGCGTCAAGGCTGCTACAGTGGCTGCTCACCTGAGGAGACAGTGGACCCACGGGACCACGACACGCCAGCGTCCCTGTTCGGCCCCGATGTGGTGGGTGACGCCAGGCAGCTGAAGCGGGCCTACGCCAAGCTGGTGCGGCAGTTCCCACCCGACCGCGCGCCCGAGGCGTTTCAGCAGCTGCGCGTGCTGTACGAGGCCGCCCGAGGCGCCCTGGCCTCAGGGGACGCGCCCGAACCCCCTCGGGTGAGCCCTGCCGCGGAGCAGCCGCTGGACGACGCGGAGTGGCTCACCCAGCGGCTCACCGGCGTGGACCCGGACGCGTTGGCGGGCGTGGTCGCAGAGGCCGTGGAGCGCGCTGTCGACGGAGGCTCGGCCCGGCTGGTCCGCTCCACCTTCGCCCTGGTCGAGGCCACCTCCCCTGGTGAGGGCTGGTCGCTGCTCTCCCGGCTGGTCGCCCGTCCCGAGCGCTGGCCCGTCGTGGCCGAGCTGGCGGCCTACCTCCTCGACCACTACCCCGGCGAGATCGAGCGGCCAGAGCTGGTCGGCATCGCGGCGGCCATCGGTGCGGGCACGCCTGCGGTCGTGCTGGTGAACGCTCGGTGTGCGGCGTTGGTGGCCTGCGACCGCGGGTCCGAGGCATGGGCGTTGCTGCGTCGGCACGAGGCGCTGATCCGGGCCGCCGATCCGGCGCGATGGGCCCACACCTACGTTTGGGTGGCGGGTGCTGCGGCGTGGTCGGTGACTCCGGCCGAGCTCGAGGCCGAGCTGGACCGGATCGACGGGCCTGCGCTGCCCTTGGAGCTGGCGCAGTGGTCCCGGCTTCAGGCGCTGTTCGCGGCGGCCCTCGATGCGCACGCCGCCCGCGCCGACCCCGATGTGCCGCAGGTGGTGCTCGATTCCGCGCGAATCGCCTGGGTGGGGGACCGTCCGACCATCGCCACCGCGCTGCTCGACCTGGTCGACCTGCCCGAGGCGGTGCTGCCG
>JBLFXJ010000055.1:0-30322 GCA_047609825.1 Myxococcota bacterium | reverse complement strand
TCGCCCAGTGCGATGCCCCAGCCGGCCATGTGCGCAACGACGAGGACTGCGACGACGGCGACCCCGAGATCGGTGGCCCACGGGTGTTCTGGTTCGATGGCGACTCGGACGGCTACGGCGATCCGCTGAGCTACGCGCTGTTCGCGTGCGTGGCCCCTGTGGACTACGTCGACAACAGTGACGACTGCGACGACAGCGACCCCGACGTCACGCTGATCACCACCTGGTATGCCGACATTGACGGCGACGGCTACGGCGACGACCTGGACACCCTCGACGCGTGCTACGCGCCCGACGGCTACGTCGACATCGGCGGCGACTGCGCTCCGCTCGACCCGGATGTGGCCCCAGACACGGTCTGGTACGCAGACCGCGACGGTGACGGGCTGGGCGACCCCGAGTCCCCGATCATCGTGTGCGACCCGCCCGTCGGCGCCGTGCTCAACGCCGACGACTGCGACGATGCCGACCCCTCCGTCGGCGCCGCGACGCGGTGGTACGAGGATGCGGACGGCGATGGCTACGGCGCGGGCGACCCGCTCCTGGCCTGCGACGCGCCGGATGGCGCGGTGTCGAACGACCGGGACTGTGACGATGCGGACCCGACCCTGTCGCCCGAGACCCCGTGGTGGCTGGACAGCGACCGCGACGGCTTCGGCAGCCTGCCCCTGCCCCCCAGCTGTGAGGCGCCGCCGGGCGGAGTGCGGGTCTCCGGCGACTGTGACGACGCCGACCCCGCGGTGCGCCCCGACGCCACCGAGGTGTGCAATGGCATCGACGACGACTGCGATGCCCGGGTGGATGACGAAGACGACGACGTAGACCTGTCCACAGGCGACGACTTCTTCCTCGACGCGGACGGAGACGGCCACGGCCGTCCCGACATCAGCATCCGGGCGTGCGTCGTGCCGGATGGATTCGCTGTGCTCGCTGACGACTGCGACGACGCGGCCCCGCGGGTCTACGTCGGCGCCCCGGAGCTGTGCGACGAGATCGACAACGACTGTGACCTCATCGTGGACGAAGATCTCGAGGACCTGCCGTGGTTCGCCGACGGCGACGGCGACGGGTTCGGTGACGCGACAGACGTCGTGCCCTCGTGCGATGAGCCGCCAGGACGGGTGCTCGACAACACCGACTGCGACGACCTGCGCCCGGACGTGTACCCCGGCGCCGATGAGCTGTGTGACGGCGTGGACCAGGACTGCAATGGCATCGTGGACGACGCCCCCGTGGACGGGCTGCTGTCCTGGGCGGACCTGGATCTCGACGGATTCGGCGACCCGGATGGCCCATCGCTCGACTGCGCAGTGCCCGACGGGTTCGTGGAGAACGCCGACGACTGTGACGACGAGCGAGAGGAGGCGTTCCCGGGTGCCGACGAGCTGTGCAACGGCCTCGACGACGACTGTGACGACCTCGCGGACGAAGGCGTTCCGGTGGATGCGCCCGACTGGTACCCGGACGGCGACGAGGACGGCGTGGGCGCTGGAGAGCCCGTGACCGAGTGCCTCGCGCCCGACGGCTACGTCGACTCGGGGGACGACTGCGACGACGGGGACGACACCGTGTTCCCGGGTGCGCCGGAGCAGTGCAACGACATCGACGACGACTGCGATGACAGCGTGGACGAGGACCTCGACCTCATCGAGTGGTGGACCGACGGCGACGACGACGGGTTCGGCGATCCGTCCACCCGCGTCGAGGACTGCGCCCAGCCCGACGACACTGTCGCGAACGGCGACGACTGCGATGACACCGACCCGGAGGTCAACCCAGACGCCGACGAGATCATCGACAACGACGTAGATGAGGACTGCGACGGCGAGGCCGCGATGTCCGATGGCATGGACACTGGGCGGCCCGACCCCGCCACGCCGCGAGACCCCGAGGCCGTGGCCCTCGACACCGGATTCCCCGCGGGCGCGGCCGACGACAAGGGCGGCCCGTCCGGGTGCGCATGCAGCACATCGCCAAGTCCCACGCCGTGGCTGGCCCTGCTCCTCCCACTGCTCACGCTCCGCCGCCGCCGCCCGTAGAGACTCGGGCGTCGACCGCCGAGGCGGTTCGGCCACATCCGGCCTTCGAACACCATGGTGCGCGAACATCATGCCAAGGGTGCGACAACCTTGTCGCATTCAGGGACGTGCGTAGCTTCTGGGAGACACCCGCACCCGGAGCCTGATCATGGACACCAACACCCTCACCCGGAAGTCCCTCGAGGCCCTTCAGAACGCACAATCCCTCGCCGTTCGCCACGGCCACATGGAGGTGGACACCGACCACCTGCTCGCGAGCCTGCTCACCCAGGCTGATGGTGTGGTTCCGAGGCTGTTCCAGCGGATGGCCATCGCCGTTCCGCAGCTCAGAGACCGGGTGGACGCTGCGGTAGCGAAGCGTCCCAAGGTCTCGGGACCCGGGCGCGACCCAGGCCAGGTGCACGTGGCGCGGCGCCTGCACCTCGCCCTCACCCGCGCACACGACCACGCCCAGGCGCTCACCGATGAGTACGTCTCGGTCGAGCACCTGGTGCTCGCGCTGCTCGAAGACGATGGCCCCGCGGGCGCCCTGCTCAGCGCCACCGGCGCCACCACGGACGGCTTCCTCGCAGCCCTGAAGGAGGTGCGCGGCAACCAACGGGTGACGAGCACCGAGCCCGAATCCACCTACGACGCGCTGAAGAAGTACGGCGTGGACCTCGTGGACCGGGCCCGTAGCGGCAAGCTCGACCCGGTGATCGGGCGGGACGAGGAGATCCGCAGGACCGTGCGCATCCTGTCGCGAAAGACCAAGAACAACCCGGTGCTCATCGGAGAGCCGGGCACCGGCAAGACCGCGATCGTGGAAGGGCTCGCCCAGCGCATCGTCGCCGGCGACGTGCCCGGCTGGATGAAGGACCACACCATCTTCGCCCTGGACATGGGCGCCCTGATCTCCGGCGCGAAGTACCGCGGCGAGTTCGAGGAGCGCCTGAAGGCGGTGCTCGCGGAGGTAAAGCAAGCGGATGGGCGGATCATCCTGTTCATCGACGAGCTGCACACCATCGTTGGCGCCGGAAAGACCGAAGGCGCCAACGACGCCGCGAACATGCTCAAGCCGATGCTGGCCCGCGGCGAGCTGCACTGCGTAGGCGCGACCACGCTCGACGAGTACCGCAAGTACATCGAGAAGGACGCCGCGTTGGAGCGCCGATTCCAGCCGGTCGTTGTGAACGAGCCCAGCGTGGAGGACACCGTGAGCATCCTCCGCGGCCTCAAGGAGCGGTTCGAGATCCACCACGGCGTCAAGATCCACGACGCTGCCCTCGTCAGCGCATCCGTGCTGTCGGACCGGTACATCTCCGACCGGTTCCTCCCGGACAAGGCCATCGATCTCGTGGACGAAGCGTGCGCCATGATCCGCACCGAGATCGACAGCATGCCCACCGCCCTGGACCGGGTGACCAGGCGGGTGCTTCAGCTCGAGATCGAAGACGCGGCGCTGGCCAGGGAGAAGGACGAGGCGTCGATGCTGCGCCTGGCCGAGCTGCGCCGTGAGCTGCAGGATCTGCGCGCCGACAAGGACACCCTGCACGGGAAGTGGCAGTCCGAGAAGGGAGCCATCGACGCGATCCGGACCCTTCGCTCTGAGCTCGAGCGGGTCCACCGGGAGATCGAGGCCTGCCAGCGCACCTACGACCTGAACAAGGCCGCCGAGCTCCAGTACGGGGTGCTGCCCGACCTCAGCCGCAGACTGGCGGAGGCCGAGGCCGCGGTGGCCGGGCAGGAGGGCACCCTGCTCAAGGAGTCGGTCGGAGCGGACGAGGTGGCGTCCATCGTGTCCAAGTGGACCGGCGTGCCCGTGACCCGGCTGGTGGAGGGGGAGCGCGAGAAGCTCCTTCGTCTCGACGCCATCCTCCACGAGCGAGTGGTGGGCCAGGACGAGGCGGTGGACCGGGTGGCGGACGCGGTGATCCGCGCGCGGGCCGGGATCAAGGACCCCTCCAAGCCGGTCGGGAGCTTCCTGTTCCTCGGGCCGACGGGTGTGGGCAAGACCGAGCTCGCAAAGACCCTCGCCGCGGCGCTGTTCGACTCCGAGGACGCCCTCGTGCGCCTCGACATGTCCGAGTACATGGAGAAGCACTCGGTGTCGCGTCTGCTCGGCGCGCCCCCTGGCTACGTCGGGTACGACCAGGGCGGACAGCTCACCGAGGCAGTTCGCCGTAAGCCGTACTCCGTGCTCCTGTTCGACGAGATCGAGAAGGCGCACCCCGACGTGTTCAACGTCCTGCTACAGGTGCTCGACGATGGGCGAGCCACCGACGGCCAGGGCCGCACGGTCGACTTCAAGAACACCGTGATCATCCTCACCAGCAACATCGGCGCGCCGCACCTGCTGGAGGGGATCACCCCAGCCGGCGAGATCACGCCGGAGGCGCGGGAGCTCGTGATGGGCGAGCTGCGTCGAGCCTTCCGGCCGGAGTTCCTCAATCGCGTGGACGATGTGGTGCTGTTCACGCCGCTCCAGCTGTCCCAGATCGAGCGCATCGTGACGCTGATGGTCCAGCAGCTGCGGTCCCGCCTCGCGGACCAGCACATCGGACTCCGGCTCACGGATGCGGCGCTGAAGTGGGTCGCCGAGCAAGGCTACGACCCGGTGTACGGCGCTCGGCCCCTCGCACGGTTCCTCCAGCGGCAGCTCGAGACCCGCATCGGGCGCGCGATCATCGCCGGTCAGGTGCCGCCACACCACACCATCACCGTGGACCTGCGCGGCGGCGAACTGGCCCTCGACGTGACGAACGACCAGGCGGCCGCCGCCTGAGGCCCCAGGGATGAGCGCCCACCCGAAGTGGGCTTCATCCCTGCTCTACAGCGTGAGCCGAAAATCGTCGACCAGCCAGCCTGGCGACGCCATGCCACCCAGTGAGCGGCCGCCGTAGCTGCTCACGTCCGGGAGGTCCTCGACGGTGTCACCCAGGCCGAGCAGGCCGGAGCCGAGCATCCGGTACACCGAATCGTCGAACCGCATCGCCTGGAGCGGCCCGACCACCTCGCCGTCCTCGACCCAGAACGTCGCGAACCGGGTCATGCCCGTCACCCGGGCCGTGGTTCGGTCCGACCAGTTCGCATACCACAGGTTCGAGACCCACACCCCGGTGCCGAGCTCACGCCGCGCATCCGGGGTGGCGAGCTCGCCCGCCGACATGGACAACGCGCTCGCATTCTCGGCCGAACCCGCCCCCGTCGTGGTCAGCGACAGCTCCTTGGCAGACCGCGGTGAGACCAGCGCACCACACATCTCACCGCGTTCGATGAGCGGCACCGCGGCTGGCTTCGGAAACCCATCGGCGCCGAACCGCGGCAACCCGCGGGCCTCGATGGCCTCGGTGAGCCCGACCCGTGGGTCCAGCGTGACCTCTCGCGCGCGCAGGCGGGACAGCGGGCTGTTGCGCGCATCCAGCTCCCGGGCCGAGAAGGCGTCCCACGACATCATGTCGAGCAGCTCCCCTGCGGCCCCGGGCGTGAGCCACGCTCGGTACGCACCCGGCGCCTTGCGCACCACCGGCCGGGCGAGGTCGGCCAGGGCCTGCCGACCCGCGTCGATCCGCGCCCGGAGAGCCGCTTCGTCGAACACTGCCGTGGCGAGGGTGTCCTTCACCGCCTTGTCATCGGCGAGCACCAAGCTCCAGTCCACGTGCAGCGCCGCACGCCCGAACCAGTCCCGTTGGCCGGACGAGCTCGCGAAGCCACGGAACACGGGCCCGCTGGTGAGCAAGCCGACGAGATCGGTGCCTGCAGCCGCATCCAGGAGCACGTCGAGCACGTCGGAGGCCGGCGGGAGGTCACCCAGGACCTCGTCGTGGCTCACCTCACTCGACGTGTACAGGCTCAGGTGCGGATCGCGCGGAAGGTGGGGCAGCAGCTGCCGCAGGTGGGCCAACGCGCCGTCGATCTCGGCGCGATCGGCAGACGGCTCGCCGCTGATCGGCACCACCGCGCGCGCCTGGCGCCCATCCCGCACCAGGCGGACAGCGAGGGATGCCTGCACCACGTCGCCAGGCTGCCGCACCCGACCGTGATTGAACCGGACGAACGCGCTGCGCTCACCGGAGAAGTACGCCGTGTACTGCTCGCCCGCGCCGAGCGCCTGGTCGAGGTGTGCGGCGAGCGCACCGAACATGGCCTGCATCACTCCCCCCCGAACACGTCGACATCCGCGAACACACACGCCGGCGAGGCGTGCCCCACCCGCACCAGCTGATTCGGCTCCCCCTTGCCGCAGTAGGCCGAGCCCCCGACCTCTCGGGTGGATCCATCTCCCACCGCGACCAGGTTCCGCCAGAAGCTCGCCGAGCGCCCCCGGTAGTTCGGGTTCTTCACCAACCCGCGCACCTCTCCGTCGACGATCAGCCGGCCGAGCTCGCACCCGAACTGGAACTTGTCGCGCCGGTCATCGATGGACCACGACGTGTTGGTCTGCATCCACACACCCCGCTCGATGCCCGCGATGAGCTGGGCCAGGGTCTGGGTTCCCGGCACCACATCGAGGTTCGCCATCCGATCGATGGGGGGGCGATTCCAGCTCGAGGCGCGTGAGTTGGCGACCCCGGGCAGGCCGGACCGGTGCTGACTGATCCGGCCGCCGAGAGGCCGCTCCAGCACGCCCGCGCGGATCAGGTATTGCCGCTCCGCCGCCGCGCCGTCGTCATCCCAGCCGTAGGTGGCCAGCTCCGTGGGCTCGCCAGGATCGAACACGACATCGAGCAGCGCGCTGCCGTACTGGTAGGTGCCGAACATGTCGGGCGTGACGAACGAGGTGCCCGCATAGTTTCGCTCGTCACCCAGGATGCGGTCGAGCTCGAGGGGGTGGCCGATCGACTCGTGGATCTGCAGGACCATCTGGTCGGGGTCGAGCAGCACCGACATCGTCCCGCTGGGGCAGTTCGGCGCGCTCAACAGTGCCAGGGCTTCGTCGGCGTACCGCGCCATGCGCGCTGGCCCATCCGCCGCCTGGACGATCTCCCACCCACCCTGGCGCGACAGCCCTCGGCCGCCGGTGCCCCTGCGCTGGCTCTCACCCGCCGCGTGCGCCACCACGGTGAAGTCCGGGGCCAGGATGTGGGTGTCCTGCGCCACGTCACCGCCGCTCGCCGTGACGCGGCGCGACCGGACCCGTGTGGCCACGAGCGCCACCTCGTGATGTACAAGCCGGTCATCGGCCGGCAGCGCCGCCGCCGCCGCGCGAAGCCAGCCTAGCCGCTCGGACAACGGCACATCGGCCCACGGGCGCTGGGTGGGTGTGCGCCACTCGCCGCGAGCATCGCCCAAGTCCAGGCCTGCCGTATCGACCTCGCTGCGCCCGGCGGAGCGCTGCGCCCAGTGCAGTGCGGCGTCGGCGGCAGCTCGGAGGCCCGACGCGGTGAGGTCGGAGGTGGCCGCGTAGCCAAGGCCTCCTCCGGCGTGCACGGTGATCATTGCGCCACGGTCCACCGCGAGCCGTGGCGGCTCGAGCACGCCACGGCGGAGGGTGAGGGATTCCTCTCGGGTCTCGACCACCCGCAACGAGCAGTGGTCTGCGCCCGGCGGGATCACATCTCTGAACCGAGCCACCACCGCGTCGTGCATCGTCGCCTCACAGCGAACCCACCTATCCCACGCGGAGAGGGCCTGGCGTGTGCGCGAGCATCCGAGAGTGCGGGTCAGCGCCCCCGGTCGAGCGCCATCGTGACGCCCTGGCACCGGTGCCGCTTGTCAGTCGACGCTGCCCTGCACCACGCCGTCCCCACCCCAGCTCACCCGGAACTCGGCGCGGCGGTTCGCCGCCCAGGCCGAGGCCCCGCCGGACCCGTCCAGTGGCGCCTCCTCTCCCAGCGTCGTCGGCTGCACCCGACCCGCCGGCACCCCGTGGGCCTGGAGCTGCTGCTGGACCGCCTGCGCGCGTCGGTGGCCCAAGGCGAGGTTGTAATCGGTGGTCCCCCGCTCGTCGGCGTGCCCTTGGACCTCGATCCGGACGTCCGGGTGTCGGAGCAGGATCGCCGCGTTCTCGTCCAGTGCTGCCTGTGCGGCCGGGGTGAGCTGTGCGGTGTCGGTCTCGAAGTGCACCCGCTGGAGGTTGCGCACGAGCTGGGCCACCGCCAGGGGCAGCTCGTCGACCGCACCTCGGCCGGCCACCGCGAACCCCTCCGAGTCCAGCTCACCGGTCGTCGCGTTCGCGGACGAGGTCGGGTCGAGCCGGGTAGTGACATCCCGCACCCGGCGGGTGCCGGCGCAGGCAGACAGCAGGACGAGGGACAACACACAAAGAACTCGGGACATGCGCACTCCGGAGCAACGACAGAGGGGTTCGACCACCCCAGCGCAACCCGCAGGTCACCGACCCACCCCCTTGTCGGATCCACCACCGTGCTTACGCGAACCGTTGCCCTCGGGCCGCCCACTCTGGGCGCTCCACACCCGTCATGGAAACCACGATGATCGACATTCGAACGGTGACGCGTCGATACGGCCCCAATGTTGCCGTCTCAGACGTCTCGCTGACGATCGACCGCGGGGAGATCGTCGGCCTGCTCGGCCACAACGGCGCCGGAAAGACCACCCTGATGAAGATGCTCACCGGCTTCCTCGAGCCGACGAGCGGCACCATCTCGGTCGGGGGCGTAGATGTCCTCGCCGACCGGATTGGCGTGCAGCGACAGATCGGGTACCTGCCCGAGAACGCCCCGATCTACACCGAGATGCTCGTCCAGGAGTACCTGCTGATGATGGCGGAGCTCCGCGGGGTGCCGGCCGACCAGCGCATCGCAGCCGCCGGGCGCGCCGCCGTCGCCACCGGCCTCCAGGCGCACCTCACCGTACCCATCCGCACCCTGTCGAAGGGGTTCCGGCAGCGCGTGGGAATCGCCCAGGCGATCTTGCACGACCCGGCCGTACTGGTGCTCGACGAGCCGACAAACGGGCTCGACCCGGTGCAGATCCAGTCCATCCGCGACCTGATCCAGCGCCTGGCGAAGCACACCACGATCATCTTGTCCACGCACATCCTGCAGGAGGTCGAGGCGGTGTGTGACCGCGTGGTCATCCTGATCGACGGCCACGTGGCGACTGATGCGCCGCTGCAGGACCTGCTGGCGAGCCGGCGCATCCGCCTCACCCTCGCCGACGGCACCACCGATGTGCAGCGGGTGCTTCGCGGGGTCGACGGCGTGGCCGAGGTGGCCGAGTTGGGGCCGCACGAGGCACTCCCCGGCCACACCACCTGGTCGCTCACCTGCTCCGGCGACGCACTGCCCACCACAGCCATCCTCAAGGCCGCCCTCGGCGCCGGCTGGACGGTGGGCGCCATCGCCCCCGAGGTGCAGACCCTCGACGGCGTGTTCCGTCGGCTCCAGCGTGAACACATCCAGCGGGTGGAGGCAGCATGAACGCCCTGACCGTCGCGCGCAAAGAGCTGCGCGCGCTGTTCCAGTCCCCCGTCGCGCTGATCTTCCTGGCGATCTTCCTGGTCACCACGCTGGTCGGATTCTTCACTACCAAGCAGTTCTTCGCCCGCGGCCTGGCCGACGTGCGACCTCTGTTCGAACTGCTCCCGCTCCTGCTCATCTTCCTCGTCGCCGCCATCACCATGCGGTCGTGGGCCGAGGAGAAGCGAGCGGGCACCCTCGAGGTGCTGCTCACGCTGCCCGTGTCCACCATCGACCTGGTGCTCGGCAAGTTCCTCGCGGGGATGGCGCTGGTTGGCATCGCGCTCGCGCTCACCTTCCCCCTGCCGTTCGTGGTGTCCGTCCTCGGTCCGCTGGACTGGGGGCCCGTCGTGGGCGGCTACCTCGGCGCGATGCTGCTCGGCAGCGCCTACATGGCCATCGGCCTGTGCATCAGCGCCCGCACCGACAACCAGGTCGTGGCCCTGATGAGCACGCTGGTCGTCGGCGGCGTCGCCTACCTGATCGGCGACGACCGGTTCACCACCTTCTTCACGGCCGACAACGCCGAGTTCCTGCGCGCGCTCGGCACCGGCAGTCGGTTCGAGAGCATCGGCCGCGGCGTGATAGACCTGCGAGACCTCGCCTACTACGGCTCAGTCACGGCGTTCTTCCTGGTTCTCAACGGATACTTCCTCGAGGCGCTCCGCATCGATCCAGGGTCCGACCACGGCAAGAAGCGCACGTTCCAGCTCGGCCTGCTCATCGGCCTCACGCTCACCAACGCAGTGGCGCTCGGTGCCTGGTTGTACCCGGTGTCCACCGCCCGGATCGACATCACCGAGAACGGTGACTTCTCGATCAGCCCAACCACCGAGGCTACCCTCGCAGCACTCGACGAGCCGCTGCGGATCCGAGGGTTCTTCTCGGCGCGCACGCATGCCCTGCTCGAGCCCCTGATCCCCCAGATCCGCGATCTGCTCACCGAGTACGAGGTGCGCGGGAAGGGCAAGGTGGTGGTCGAGTTCGCCGATCCGAACGCCGACGAGACCCTCGAGGCCGAGATCAACGAGCAATACGGTATCCGGAGCTTCCCGTTCGGCGTCTCCGACCGCACCAGCCAGGGCGTGGTGAACGCCTACTTCCATGTACTCATCCAGTACGGCGACGAGTACGACGTGCTCGACTTCCAGGAGCTGATCGAGGTCCAGGCCGACGACAGCGACATCCAGGTCGAGCTGCGGAACCTCGAGTACGACGTCACCCGCACCATCAAGAAGGTGACTCAGGACTTCCAGTCCCTCGACGTGATCCTGTCGTCGCTGCCTGGGCAGGCCAAGCTCACCGCCTACATCACGCCCACGCGGGTGCCGGAGGACTACCAGGGCGCCGTGGAGGCGTTCCGGAACATCGGCGCCGACGTCGCCGACCGATCCCGTGGCAAGCTGGTGTATTCCGAGGTGGACCCGTCCACCGACGAAGCCCTGATGGACAAGCTGTACACCGACTACGGCGTTCAGCCCCTCGCGGTCGACCTGTTCGGGCAGGAGGTGTTCTACCTGCACCTCGTGCTCGAGCTCGGCGACACGGTCCAGCGCATCCTCCCCCGCGGCGACATCAGCGAGGCCGAGCTTCGACAGGCCATCGAGAGTGCGGTGAAACGCGGCACGCCGGGCCAGCTGAAGAAGGTGGGCATCGCCACGCTCCAGCCTGTGCCGCCGCCCCCGAACCCGAACCTGCCGCCCCAGCTCCAGCCGCCCCCTCCGCGGCCGGACTATGGGCAGATCCAGCGGTTGTTCCAAGAGTTCTACGAGGTCGAGGTGCTCGATCTCGCCGACGGCTACGTGCCTGAGGATGTAGACGTGTTGGTGGTGGGCAAGACCGGCCCGATGAGCGAGCTGCAGAAGTTCGCGGTGGACCAGTTCCTGATGCGCGGCGGCTCGGTGGTCGCGCTCGCCGGAGGCCGCGACATCAGCATCGGCCAGTTCGGGCTCGAGGCAGCGCCGGCGGGTGCTGGGCTGAATGACCTGCTCGCCACCTACGGCGTGACCGTGGCCGACGGACTGGTGATGGACCCACAGAACGCCATGTTCCCGTTCCCGAAGGTGGAGCGCCGAGGCGGCTTCCAGGTACAGCGGGTGGAGCTCCTGCCCTACCCGATGTTCCCGGACATCCGGCCGGATGGCTTCGACCGCGACCACCCCGCCCTCGCCGGCCTGAGCGCGGTCTCGCTCCCGTGGGCCTCGCCCCTCGCCCTCGCCGAGTCGCTCCCGGAGGGCGTCACGGCACAGGAGCTGCTGCACACGTCGGCGGGCTCCTGGGTCGCGAACATCACCTCCATCGAGCCCGACTTCGTGGCCTACCCCGACTACGGCTTCGCCCGGGGCGACGCTCCTGGTCGACAGCTGGTGGGACTGACCCTCGAGGGGCGGTTCCCAAGTCACTACGCCGACAAGACGAACCCGCTGTTCGGAGATTCGTCCAATGACGGCAGCGGCCGCACCATCAAGTCCTCCGTGGCCGACGGGCGCCTGGTGGTGCTCGGCAGCGGCGAGGTGGTGTCGGATGTGGTGCTGAGCCTCGCGTCGCAGCAGACCGGCATGGTGCATCGCGGCAACCTGCAGCTGGTGCAGAACCTCATCGACTGGTCGGTGGAAGACACCGATCTGCTGGCCATCCGAAGCGGCGGTGCGTTTACGCGCACCCTCCTGCCGCTGTCCGAGGCGGCCAAGGTGCAGGTAGAGTTCGGCGTGTATGCGCTCGTGATGTTCCCGATGCTGCTGGTGGTGCTCCTGCCCATGTTCCGTAGCCGCTCAGCCATCCCGATCCCGCTCCCGAAGGAGGCCGAATGATCCCCGTGAACAAGGCCCTCATGGGCATCCTCGCCGTGCAGATCGGCCTGGCGGTCTTCACCTGGCTCCCCGGCGGCGACAGCGCACCCCCAGCCGTCACGCTGGTGGACTACGGCGCCGACGCCATCACGCGGCTCGAGATCGTCGGTCGCATGGCCCCCGATATGGACGCGCCCCCCGACCCCATCGTGCTCGAGAAGTCAGGAGAGAGCTGGTCCCTGACCTCGTCTGGAGGGTTCCCCGCGAAGACCGACGCGGTCCAGAGCGTGCTCGATGGCCTGGGCGAGGTCACCGTCCGCGCCCCCATCGGCACCACGGCCGGCGCGCACGCAGCCCTTCAAGTGGCCGAAGACCAGTTCACACGCAAGATCACGCTCGGCACGCCGGATGCGTCCACCACGCTGTTCCTCGGCGCGGCGACGGGGGCTTCGATGCAGGTCCGCCGAGATGGCGAGGCCGAGGTGTACCAGCTGCGCGGCGTCACAGCCTGGTCGGTTCCGGACTCGCAACGCCGATTCTACGACACCGACTACGTCAAGGGCAGCCTGAATTCGGTCACATCGCTACGGATCAAGAACGCCCAAGGAGACCACACGCTCGTGCGGATGGGTGGCGCATGGTCCAGCGAGGAGCTCGAGAACCCGTCGGACCTGAACGCCGATGAAGCGGACGCCCTCGCTCGCACCCTGCTCTCGGTGCGCATCAGCGAGCCGGTAGGCAAGCAGGTGCTGCCCGAACACGGACTCGACGGCACCGTGCGGGTGGAGTTCACGGCGCTCGAGGAGGACGTCACGGCAGCCCGTGGATACACCGTCGGCGCGCTGATCGACGACGGCAAGCGCTACGTCAAGTCGGACGACAGCGAATGGGTGGTCGCGGTGCTCGACTCCAACGTCGTGCGAGCGGTCGAGACCGACTTCAAGTTCCTGGAAGGCGCTCCGCCGGAGGAGGCCGACAACCAGCCGCCGGGCGGCTTCTTCGGCGAGATCCCGCCGGGCCGGTGATCCGGCGGGCCTGCTCAAGGGGTCCCGCACGGCCCCTACAGCAGGATGCCTTCCTTCGGCGCGCAGTCGGGCCGAAGGTCGGTATCCCCCAGCCCTTGCCGGAGGTCGTTCTCGATCAACCGAGACAGCGCCTCCAGGGGCAGATCGTTCGGGTCCTCCTCGAACGGGTCCTCGATCTGCGTGCCCACCGCGTCGAGTCCGAGGAACGCAAACGACACGATGCCGACCACTAGGGGTGTGGCCAGACCCACCTCCGACAGGATGCCGAGCGGCAGGAAGAAGCAATACAGGCCGACGATGCGATGGGTGAGCACCGTGTAGGACAGCGGCACCGGCGTGTTCTTGATCCGCTCGCAGCCGCCCTGGATGTCGGTGAGATCGGTGAGGGTGCCCTCCAGCAGGGGAAGGTGGAGAGGATGGACCCAGCCTCGGTCATGCGCCTCACGGAACGACGCTCCCATCCACGCGAGCATCGTGATGGGAGGGTTCCGCACGGCCCGCAGCTGGGTCATCTCGGGGCCGGTCACGAACGGCTGCACGTCGGTGAACACGCCCTGGCGGCGCAGGTGCAGCCGCAGGAGGTGGGCATAGGCGATGGTGCGGCCGACCTGTTGCCGGTGGAATGCAGCGACCGCGGGGTCATCCGAGCGGACGAGCGTGGCGGTCTGCCGAGCCAGCGAGCGCGTGGTGTTGATCAGGGCGCCCCACAGCTTGCGCGCCTCCCACCAGCGATCGTAGCAGGCGTTGTTCCTGAATCCCAGGAAGATCGACAGCGCCAGGCCGATCAGGCTGAACGGGACCGTGGTGAGCTGGAACCGCTCCAGCCCCCATGCGTGGGCGTTGGCGACGAGCACGGTGGACAGCAGCATCAGCACGATCACGACGGGACCGACACTGGCCAATGCAGTGCCGCGGACGAGGAACACGGTCCCTGGGAAGGCGCGGGTCGGGCGGACGAGCATCGGCGGGTCGCTCCTGGGTCGTAGCAGAGCGCGCCGGTAACGACTGCGCCTGCCTACCGCACCCAGTGCTCCAGCGCGTCGAACGCGCGGTGCCACTGGTCTGCGGACGGCTTGTGCGCGGCCCCCTCGACGGACACCAGCACCACGCCGTCGTCCATCTGCGGCGCTGCGTGCCAGTCGCCGGACATGCCGACGCCCTGACAATCGGCGAGCTCCCCGAGCAGCTCGCCATCCGGTGTCATCCGATACGACGCGACCTCCATGTGGCCAGCCAGGGCGTCCCGCATCATGCACGCCTGGAGCAGCGGCACGGTGACGTCGTCGAGCCCGTGGAGCAGCACGACGGGCAGATCCATGGTGTCGGCGTGGTACATCGGAGACTGGGCCCGCCCGTCATCGCGGAGGTACCCCTCCCACTCCCGGGCGAACCGGTGGTTGCCGCGCTCATGGTGCCAGTCGATGTGGAACCCGACATCCGCCGGAGTGCCCATGGCCGCCACGCCGGCCAGCCGGTCGGTCCGGCTCGCGGCCAGCAGCGACACGCAAGCGCCGTGAGAGGTGCCGACCGCGACCACCCGATCCGGGTCCGTGTCACGCCACTGATCGGCGACCCGGAGCAGCGCCAGGGTGTCGTCGACCTCGCCGGCGCAGTACTCGACCTCGCCCTCGGAGCCACCCTCCCCTCGGTACTCAGGGGCGAACACGGCCATCCCCCGGCGCGCCAGGACTCGCAGCTGGTCGGTCGTGGCATCATCGATTCCGTCGAACCCGCCGTGGGCCACCAGGGCGATAGGCCACGGCCCCTTGCCCACCGGCAGCACGACCTGACCCGCGACGCGCAGGCCCGCTGAGCCGTAGGTCACGTCGTAGTGGGTCCAGGCATCGGTGGCGTCGCGCACGCGGGCGCTCACGATCTCGCCATCATCCGGCCCTCCGCCGCAGGCCAGCAGCCACAGCAAGCCGATCACCGCGATGCCCGCGGCGCCGGCGCTCGTGGTTCAGCCGCCGACCGATGCGAACAAGGCCTCAGCGTCGAGCAGCCCCTCTGGATGCTGCGCGCCCTGCCCGGGCACGGAGTTGTCGGCCGTGTTGACCAGCGCGTCCCGCACCTGGGCCGGCGAGGCATTCGGGCGGAGTGCCAGGTACACGGCGGCCGCGCCAGCGACGGCAGGCGTGGCCATCGAGGTGCCATCCAGGTCGGCGTACTGCCCATCGGGCCAGGTCGAGGCGATGGCCACACCCGGTGCTGCGATGTCGACCGCGTCTCCGAAGTTCGAGAACCAAGCCCAACCATTGTCCCCACCTGCGGTGTCGTACGCGCTCACGACCACCCCAAGATCATACCCCGCCGGCGCGACACGCCTGGTGTTCTGCGACTCGTTGCCGGCCGCGATGACCACCACGACGCCGGCATCCTCCAGGCGCCCGATGGCATCCTCCATCGGGTCGGGACCATCCATGGTCGGCCCGCCGAGGGACAGGTTCACGACCCGGATCTCGGGGTGCTCGAGCACGTACTCCAGACCCGCGACGATGTCGGTCCAGTAGCCGCTGCCCTGCTTGTTCAGCACCCGCACCGCGTGGATCGGCACACCTGGCGCCACGCCGACGACTCCCGCGCTGTCGGCTCGGGCGCCGATGGTGCCGGCCACATGGGTGCCGTGGCCATTCGGGTCGTACCCGGGGGCGGCCTTGCCCGACCCGGACTGCGCGACGATGTCGATGTCGGCCACCACGTTCAGGTCGGGGTGCGCGGCGTCCACCCCGGTGTCGATGACGGCCACGTGCACGCCGCTGAGGTCGACATTGCCCAGGTAGGGGGCACCGATGCGGACCAGGCTGTCCGGCACCTCGTCCGGGCCGACGATCACGGCGGGGTCGGACGAGATGTCCTCGTCCACCGGGACCTCATCGTCGGGAAGACGCCTCTCCTCACCGTCTTCCGCGATGTACTCGATCTCCTTCACCTTCTCGAGCTCGGGCACGAGCAGGTGCGGCAGCCGCACCGACATGCCCTCGGACGCGCTGTCGTAGATGTGCACCAGCTCCACATCGAACGCCTCGGCGATGCCCTTCGCGAGACCGGCGACCTTGGCCGGCTCGGAGTCCAGCTTCACGAAGTACACGCCCGTGAGCGCGTCGCGGAGGGTGTCGTCCTCACAGCCAGTGAGTCCAAGCGCGAGTGCGGCGACCAGGAGGCTCGAGTAGCGCATGTGATTCCTCGGGGAGTGTCGTGAGTCGGCCTTGCGACGATGCAGCGACCTGACCTATTCGGTGTGCATGCCGAACCGCGTCCCAGGTGTCAGCCCGACGCCAGATCCGCAGCGACCGCCGAGGCCACAGGTCGTCGATGGGCGGATGAGCGTGTCTCCCCGGGAGACCCTGTTCACGCCGTGGCGTGACATGTACCACTACCTGATGCGTGCCTCGTGGGCGGTGCTCGTCGCCGCACTCTGCGCCGGGTTTGTGCTCACGAACGTGGCGTTCGCCTTGGCCTACCTGGCATGCGGAGACTGCATCGCTGCCCAGGACCCATCGAGCTTCCTGCTTGCGTTCTCGTTCTCGGTACAGACGATCTCCACCATCGGGTTCGGCGCGATGTCGCCGACCACGCCGGCGGCCCACGTCCTGGTGGCGGTCGAGGTGTTCTGCGGGCTCCTCGGGATCGGCATGGCCACGGGGATCATCTTCCAGAAGTTCGCCCGCCCGACGGCGCGTGTGCGGTTCAGCAAGTGGGTGGTGGTGGCGCCGCGAAATGGCGTACCAACCCTGATGTTCCGGCTTGTCAATGAGCGCACCAGCCACATCGTCGACCTGCGGCTGAACGTCACCGTGCTCTTGGACGAGGTGTCGGAGGAGGGGCACTTCATGCGGCGCTTCCACTCGCTGCCGCTCGAGCGATCCCGCTCGCCCGTGTTCGCGATGTCGTTCACCGTGATGCACGCGATCGACGAGCACAGCCTGCTGTACAGGATGGACGACGCCACGTTCGCGGACCGCGTGGTCGGCTTCGTGGTCACGGTCACCGGCATCGACGACACCATGGCGCAGCCGGTGCACAGCCAGTTCTTCTATGAGCCCGAGGCCGTGAAGTTCGGGTACCGGTTCGGGGACATGATCCTGGAGGACGGTGGCCGGCTGCGCATCGACATCGACCGCCTCGACGACACCGAGCGCCTGGAGGGCTGACGCCGGACAGTCCGCGCCGGTCGCGTTAGCTCGCCCGGCTACGGAGGCTTGGACGTATGTCTGACGCTGCGATCGCCGATGCCCTCGACCGCATCCTCACCCGCTTGGACACCCTCGAAGCCAAGCTGGATGCCGACGGCGGCCTTCCCGCCGAATCCGCACCCACAGAGGTGTTCCGGCCCGGCGCCGTGGTTCCCGATGTGGCGTCCCGGCTCCGCGACCCCGCAGTGGCGCACGGACTGAACCGGTTGCTCGACCGCCTCGACCGCATCGAGGCCACCGTAGACACGTTCGGCAACCTGGCGTCGCGGGTGCACATCGCCGGTGATGCGCTCGCCGAGTCCGCCACCTACGCCTTCCAGCAGGCCAACGCGCACGGCGTCGATCCCATCGCTGCTGGCACCGCCGCGGCCGGGCTGGCCGCCAAGGCCGCACAGCCCGACGCCCTGTCCCTGGTCGACAAAGCCCTCGACCAGACCGCGCTGGCGCACAAGCTGCTCGCGACCGCCCCTCTGCTCGACAAGGTGCTCGCCCACGGCGACACCCTCGAAGTACTCACCGATGCACTCTCGGCGGTGAACGCCGATGATCTGCGCACGGTCACACAGGAGGCCACCGCCCTCCTCCCGAAGCTCGCAGCGCTGATGCGGGCGCCGGAGTTCACGAAGTTGGTGGACTCCCTCGAGGCTGGCGTCGGAGTGGCCAGCCATGCGAGCACAGCGCTCGTCGAGACCCGCGGCCAACCCGTCCAGCCGGTGGGCGCGTTCGGTGCGTTCTTCAAGATGGGCGACCCCGACGTGCAGCGCGCGGTCGGGTTCAGCCTGGCGCTGGCCAAGGCGTTCGGCGCGAAGCTGTAGTCGAGAGAGGGCGTCAGCCGCCGGCCTTCCCGCTCATCGCCCCAGCCTGTCGTCGAGCTCGGCCAGGCTCTTTGGCCAGTCCCCCTTCAGCAGGCGCGACAACGCCCTGTCGGCGAGCAACCGCCCTCCTGTCTGGCAGGTGGGGCAGTAGTTCACCTCGTTCTCGGCCTTCACGATGCGCTGCACCGGCGTGGCGCACACCGGGCATGGCTCGTTGTACTTGCCGTGCACCGCCATCTCCGAGCGGAACGCGGTCACCTTGTCGGGGAACCCCTCCCCTACCTCGGCACGGAGCCGCTCCGCCCACTCGGTGAGCACCTCCCGGCAGGCCAGCTGCAGCCGCGCGAGGGTCTCGTCATCCAGGTTCGTCGACATCTGGACGGGCGAGAGCTGGGCACGATGCAGGATCTCGTCGCTGTACGCGTTGCCGATGCCATCGAACAGCCGCGGATCGGTGAGGGTGCGCTTCAGGGTGTGGCGCTCGGACCGGAACCGGGCGGCGAATGCCGCGGGTGACGAGGTGAACACGTCCAGACCGCAGCGATCGAACGGCTCGAGCGCGGCGATGCCCCGCACCATATGGATCGATGCCCGCTTCTTCTTGCTCGCCTCGGTGAACACCAGGCAGCCTGAGGGCCGGTCGGCGGCGTCTTCGATGTCGAACACCGCGAGGATGTTGCGCCCGGTCTGCTTGATGCCGGCGCGCTTCCAGCGGAGCCGTCCCGCGACCATGAGGTGTACGACAAGGAACAGGTCGTCGTCGAGCTCGAGGATCAGGCGCTTGCCCAGACGCTTCACCCCGTGAACCGTCGACCCTGCAACGGCGGAGATCTTCGGGTCGAAGGTCCTGAGCACGAACGGGCTTCCCAGCCGCACGCCGGTGATCACCCGCCCCTCCAGGTGGGCGACGAGGCGCTCCTGGTACACCACCACGTCGGGATACTCGGGCATGCCCCCTCCCCGCGACCGACGGTAGCACCCCGCGCGGGCGGGCTCAGGCGGAGGTCTGGTCGAGCCAGCGCACGACGGCATCGCCGGCGTCTTCGATCATCGGCTCGAGCAGCCCCACCACCATGCGCTCGATCATCGGCTTGGCAGCCACCATCGCCGGTGGCAGCATCGAGGCGTCGAGGGACAGGTCGCCCTGCGCCACCACCCTGCCAGAGCCACCAACATCCTCGAATACGTAGGTTCCCGTTGCCTTCACGGCAGGCCCCACGGCCGGGAGTTCGATCCGCCAGCTGGCGGTCAGCGTGCGGTGATCCCACCGGGTGTGGTCGATCCACCGAAGCATCTCGGGCTGCACGAACGGGCGGACGAACGCGGGCACTGCGGCCGATGTGCCATGCCACAGGTGGGCCAGCTCCACCTCGCCGCCGGCGAGCTGGGTGCGACTGCGCAGCTCGACCCGGTTGACCGAGGGGATCAACGGCGCGATCGCCACCAGGTGGTCGCGGTAGGTCGTGAACAGGCGCTCGGCTGTGTACCGGGCGGTGGTGGTGTGGGTGAATCGCACGCTTCGCACTCCTCAGACCAGTACGCTGACCCAGATGGCGCCGGGCGTCTCCCGCTCGCCGACGGCCGACCAGCTCTCGTCGTCGCCCACCAGGAACGTGGCCTTGTCGAACACGTCGAGCGCGGGCGGCCGGCGAACAAGCTTCTGCACGGCGTCGGTTCGGGGCACCCGCACCGACCACACATTGGGCGCGACGCGCTTCGCGGTAGCCCCAGGGAGGGGCCTGAACGAGCCTCGGATCAGGATGTGCACGTCGTCCGTCAGCGTTCACCTGCCGCGCTTTCCGTACGACGCTCGCGGCGCTCAGGCCACCCGGTGATCCGTTACGATCCCACGATGCAGGTGCTCGATCGACACGAGGTGGGGCCAGACGCGGAGCCAGAGCGCCTGGATCGCGTGGCGCACCGGGCCTTCGCGGCGTTCGCATCGCGCTCGGCAGCCCGCAAGGCGGTGAAACGGGGCGAGGTGTTGCTCGATGGTGTGCTGGAGCCCTCCAGCCGATGGGTGAACCCGGGCCAGGTGGTCACGCTGGTCGAGTCGTCACTCCCGCTGCCGCCGGTGTACCCACTGTCCGAGCTCGGTGTGCCCTATGAAGACGACCACCTGGCGATCGTCGAGAAACCCCCTGGACTCCGGGTGAACGGGGCTCGCTATCGCACCCTCGAGAACGCCCTGTCGCCGCACCTGCGGCCGAGCACTCGCCCCGACGCTCTGCGCTTCCCCCGTCCGGCACACCGACTCGATGGCCCCACCGGTGGCCTCGTGGCCATCGCGAAGACCGGGAGCGCGCTGGCAGGGCTGTCGGAAGCGTTTCACAAGCGGGTGGTGACCAAGCGCTATGCCGCGATCGTGATTGGACGGCTGGAGGGTGAGGGTCGGGTCACGACCCCCATCGAGGAGCGCTCCGCCGACACGCACTGGGCGGCCGTAGCCCACGCGCGCTCGCTCAAGCCGGACTGGGTCACCCGGGTCGAGCTGTTTCCCCACACCGGCCGCACGCACCAGCTCCGCCGCCACATGGCAGGGCTCGGCCACCCCATCCTGGGCGACACCCTATACTTCCGGGAGGGGCAGGTCCTCCGTGGCAAGGGGGTCTTCCTGTGGGCGGTCGCCTTGCAGCTCACGCACCCGATCACCGGCGAGCCGCTGCACGTGCGCATCGATGCCCCCGTGAAGTTCGACACCTTCATGGCCCGGGAACAACGGCGCTGGGACCGATGGCAGGCGAAGGAAGGGCTCAGCAGCCCGTAGTGACCAACGTGGCGACCGGGGCCACGAGCTGGGTGCCGGTAGCGCGAGACGACAGGAACAGGGTGGTCGCGTCCATGTTGGGATGGTCCGCGAGGTCGAGCAGCAGGTCCGGTCGACCGTCTCCGTCCCAATCACCGGCCCAGAGCAGCACAGGCCACGGGCCCGACGGGGTGCGCTTGGGCGTGGCCAAGGTCTGGACCACCTCGCCGGCCTTGAGCAGCAGGGCCAGCGGCGGGTCCGCCACCTCCAGGGTGAACACCCCGAGCGCGAGCGGCGCGGTGATCGGCGTCGGCCCGATCTCCAAGGTGGTCAGCCGACCCTCGGTGAGTCCGTCGATGCCCCGCACGAGCAGGAGTACCGAGTCGAGTCCCGGCACGCTGACCCGCACCCCGGTCGCCTCACCCGCGCCATCCACCACCGGATCGCACGCCCGGTCGATCACCACGTCGACCCACCCGGCCATCGCGCCCTCGGGTCCCTCCGCGAGCGCCATCCACTTCGAACTGCCCATCGGCACGACGACCTCGTCACCGTGAAACAGGCCGGTCTGCAGGATGCTGGGCTCGGCATTCGCCGTGAGCGCAAGGAGGATTGTGATCATCGGACCTCTCGAGCTGATCTGTCGCACGGGCCGTGCCCTGGCGCCACCGACGATCGCTTGCCCCCCAGCCTACCCATGATTAGATGTTTGCCTACCACGCGGTAGGGAGCAGCCATCGACATGGTCGACACGGCACCAGAGACCAGCGCCGAGCCCAGTGTGGCCGAGCGCATCATCGAGGCTGCACGCCGGCGGTTCGCAGCGGACGGGTTCGACGGCACCAGCCTGCAGGCCGTCGCGGATGCTGTGGGCATCCGCAAGCCATCCCTGCTGTACCACTTCCGGAGCAAGCACATCCTCCGGCGGGCCGTGCTCGACGACGTGCTCGCCCATTGGAAGAGCGAGCTGCCCACGCTGCTCGCGCGATCGCGCTCCGGCAAGGACCGGTTCGCCAGCGGGGTCGGCGCCTTGGTGGTGTTCTTCCAAGATGACCCCTCCCGCGCCCGCCTGATCGTGCGGGAGATGCTCGACCAACCGGCCCTCGTGCAGCAGCTGCTCGCCGAGCACGTGCGCCCGTGGACCGGCCTCGTGGTCGACTACATCCGCATGGGCCAGCACGCCGGCCAGGTCCGCGCCGACGTAGATGCCGAGTCCTATGTCGTGCAGGTCGCCACCATGGTGATCGGCACCATCGCAACCGGCGACGTGGCCCGCGCGATGATCCCCGGCGACGACACCGATGGCGTGGCCAACCAGATCGCAGAGCTCGTGCGGCTCGCCCGCGCCGGCCTGTTCAACGTCCGCAGCCCCAACTGAGGAGGCCGAGATGGCCAACTTCTACCAGGACAACGACGACCTCCAGTTCTACCTGCACCGGTGGATCGACTGGGACCCTCTGGTGCGGCTGACCGAATACGACTTCAAGGCGGTGGATGCGCCGGCCAACACCGCCGAGGCGGTCGAGTCCTACGACGACATCCTGCGGATGGTGGGCGAGTTCGTCGCCGCCGAGGTCGCCCCACATGCGGCCGAGATCGACCGCCAGCACCCCGAGATCTCGAACGGCCAGGTGATCACGCCCCCCGTGCAGGTCGGCATCTTCGACCAGCTGGCCGAGATGGGCATGCACGGCATGTGCCTGCCTCGGGAGCTCGGCGGCCTCAACGTGCCGATCCTCGTGTTCAGCGTGCAGCACGAGCTGTTCAGCCGCGCGGATGTGTCGGTATGCGCCCACAACGGCTTCCATGGCGGCATGGCGCTGGCGATGCTCGCCTACAGCATCGACGAGGGCTCCACGGTCTACGATCCCGAGCTGCCCGGCATCACCTCCACCCGATTCCAGGAGGCGATCGACGAGATCGCCGCCGGGCAGGCGTGGGGCAGCATGGACATCACGGAGTCCGACGCCGGGTCCGACATGGCCCGCCTTCGCTGTCGCGCCAGCCTTGACGATGACGGCGTGTGGCGGGTCACCGGTCAGAAGATCTACATCACCAGCGGGCACGGCAAGTACCACTTCGTGATCGCGCGGACCGAGGCGGTCAGCGACCCCGCCGATGACTTCGCCGGCCTGCAGGGCCTGTCGATGTTCCTCGTGCCGGCCTGGGAAGACACGCCCGACGGCGAGCGACGGATGCTCGCGACCTTCGACAGCGTGGAGCACAAGCTCGGTCACAATGGCTCCGCCACCGTGGCCATCAGCTACGAAGACACCCCCGGCCACCTGATCGGCGCCCGCGGCGAGGGCTTCAAGCACATGCTGAAGCTGATGAACGGCGCCCGCGTCGGGGTGGGATTCGAGGCGCTCGGCATGTGCGAGGCCGCCTACCGCCAGTCCATCGAGTACGCGGCCCAGCGCACGTCGATGGGCAAGACCATCGACCGCCACGAGATCATCGCCGAGTACCTCGAGGAGATGCAGACCGACATCCACGGCATCCGTGCGTTGGCGATGCACGCGGGCTGGCACGACGAGATGGCGAAGAAGATCGACATCCAGCTCAAGCTCGCCCCGCCGGCCGACGAAGACGAGCGGGCCGCTCTGCAGCGCCGCAAGCGCCGGCACACGCGCACCGCTCGCGAATCCACTCCGCTGCTCAAGTTCTACGCCGGCGAGAAGACCGTCGACATCGCCCGTCGGAACATGCAGATCCACGGTGGGGCCGGGTACACCAAGGACTACGGTGCTGAGAAGATCCTGCGCGACGCGATGGTGCTGCCCGTCTACGAAGGCACCAGCCAGATCCAGGCGTTGATGGCTATGAAGGACACACTACTCGGCGTGGTGAAGAACCCGCAGCGGTTCGTGCGCCAGTCCGCGACCGCCCGGTTCGATGTCCTGCGCGCGCGGGATGGTCGGGAGCGCGCCATGGCCCGCCTGCGGGTGCTGCGAAACCGCACGGTGCGGTTCCTGCTCCAGCGCCTCGCCACCGCGAAGCTCGGCGAGCTCCGGCACCGCCCGTTCGCGGAGTGGGCCGGCGCCATGCAGGGCTGGGACCCGAAGCGCGACTTCTCGCTGGCTCTGCTGCACGCAGAGCGCCTGACCGAGATTCTCACCCAGGTGAAGATCGCGGAGCTGCTGGTGGCCCAGGCCGCCCGATTCCCCGAGCGGCACCACATCGCCGATCGATGGCTCGAGCGCGCCGAGCCCCGCTGTCGGTTCCTGGAAGACACCATCACCACCACCGGTCAGCGCCTCCTGCGCGAGCTGGCCGGTCCGACCGACGCCGCCGCCGAAGCGGCCAAGTAGCGGAGCAATGATGCACGTCCGACGCCGCCACGCCCTGCACCAGGGTCCGGTGGTCGCCTCACTGTTGCGCACGGCGCTCGCCGCCGCCCGCCAACGCCCCACGTCCGCCCCCACCACGCCCACCACAGCGATCACCGGCACCCTGCCGCCACGTCCAGCCGACCTCGTGCGCGACTACATCCGGTTCGTCGGAGGGTCGCCGAAGGCCTACCGCGGCGAGCTGCCCCCGCACCTGTTCCCACAATGGGGCTTCCCGTTGCAGGCGCGCACCCTGGGCGCTGTGCCTTATGACCTCACCAAGGTGCTCAACGGCGGCTGCCGCATGGAGTGGAATGCCCCCATCGCCGCCGACGAGCCGCTGCATGTGCGCACCTGGCTCGACGATATCGACGACAACGGCAAGCGCGCCGTGCTCAGACAGAAGCTGATCACGGGCACCCGGGCGCAGGCAGAGGCGTTGGTCACCACGACCTACGCCATCGTGCCCCTCCCTCGACCGAAAGATACGCCCAAGGTGCGGAAGGAGCGAGCCCGGGTCGACCTGGACTGGCGCGAGGTGGGCCGCTGGCGGCTCGCGCCAAACGCGGGACTGCAGTTCGCGTTGCTGACCGGAGACTTCAACCCGGTGCACTGGGTGCCCGCGTATGCGCGCATGGCCGGATTCAAAAACACGATCAATCACGGGTTCTCCACCCTGGCGCGGGCGGTCGAGACGCTCGGCAGCGCGCTGTGGGCCGGGGACGTGCACCGTTGGCACACCATCGACGTGAAGTTCACCCGCCCCCTCGTGCTGCCCGCCAGCGTCGGCGTGTTCGTCGGCGATGGTGAGTTCGCCGTGGGCGACGCCCCGGGCGGACCCGCGTACCTCACTGGCACCTTCACCCTGCGAGAGCACTGATGTCCGACTTCCTCGTCGATCTCGGCAAGCGAAAATCCGCACGCAACCTCGTGCGCACACTGGGGCTGCCGATCCCCCTCCCCCAGGAGCTGCGACGGGACTCCGGTCCCTGGCGCGCTCAGCCCCTGATGGACCGCGACATCGTCGTGGCCGCCTCGGAGCTGGCCCAGCCGCTGGCGTCGGCGCTCGTTCGCGCAGGAGCCAACCCGTATGTGATCGGCGATCTGGCCCCATTCGCCGAGCATGGTGAGGCATGGGGACGCACCGCGCGCCCAGCCGAAGTCTTCGACGGCCGGCCCCATGCGGTGGTCGTCGACGCGTCTGCCGTCAGAACGTCCGGCGACCTGCGCATGCTGTATGACGTGCTGCACCCCCGCATCCGAGAGATCGCCACCTGCGGTCGGCTCCTGGTGCTCGGCCGACCCCTGGCAGGGCTCGACCCCGTGGCCGCCGCAGCCCAGCAGGCGCTCGATGGATTCGTCCGGTCCGCCGCGAAGGAGGTAGGCCGCAAGGGCTCCACCGCGAACCTGATCCGGGTCGCATCTGGAGCCGAGGATCGCCTCGCGCCGGCGCTGCGGTGGTTCCTCTCCCCGCGGTCGGCGTTCGTCTCCGGTCAGACCATCGAGGTGAGCGCTACGGTAGCGCGACAGGGGCCCACGCCGGAAGTCCGTCCCCTCGAAGGCAAGATTGCGCTGGTCACCGGTGCGGCTCGCGGCATCGGCAAGGCCATCGCCCGGTCCCTCGCCCGCGAAGGCGCCCACGTGCTGTGTCTCGATCTGCCGAACGACGACGGCCCGTTGTCGAAGGTGGCCGCCGAGGTGAACGGCACGCCGGTGCTGGCCGACGTCACCAGCAGAGACGCGATCGAGGCGGTGCTCCGGGCGCTCGAGTCTCGCGGGGCCTCCTCGCTGGATGTGCTCGTGAACAACGCTGGCGTCACCCGCGACCGCACGCTAGCGAAGATGAAGGCCGACAAGTGGGACCTCACCCTTGCGGTGAACCTCGAGGCGGTCATCCGACTCACCACCGAGCTGCCCCTGGCTGACGGTGGCCGGGTCGTGAACCTGTCGTCCATCGCAGGCATCGCCGGGAACATGGGCCAGACCAACTACGCGGCTTCAAAGGCCGGCGTGATCGGCTTCACCCGCGCCCTCGCACCCACGCTGGCCGACCGCGGGGTGGCGGTGAATGCCATCGCGCCCGGCTTCATCGAGACCCGTCTCACGGCGGCGATCCCGGCGGCCACGAGGGAAGGTGCACGGCGGCTGTCGAACCTGTCGCAGGGCGGCCTCCCGGCCGACATCGCCGAAGCGGCGACCTTCTTCTCGAGCCCCGGCGCGGCCGGTCTCTGTGGTCAAATCCTCCGCGTCTGCGGTGGTAGCTTGGTGGGGGCGTGATGCGTCGTGCAGTGATCGTCGGAGGCGCACGGACGCCGTTCGTGCGGGCCTTTGGAACCTTCCTCAAGCTCGACGCCATCGGGCTGGGCGTGGCCGCCGTGGGCGGCCTGCTCGAGCGATTCCCGATCCCGCGGACCGAGATCGACAGCGTGATCTGGGGTGGGGTGATCCTCCCGAGCGGCGCGCCGAACGTCGGGCGAGAGATCGCACTCGATCTGCGCCTGCCGCCGAGCGTCGAGGCGTACACGGTGTCGCGGGCGTGCGCTAGCGGCCTGCAGGCCGTCACCCTCGCCGCAGCCGCGATCGAGCGCGGCGATGCCGACGTTGTGATCGCCGGCGGCGCAGACAGCACCAGCAATGCCCGCATCGAGCTGCCAGCCAGCTTCGTGCACAAGGTGGCGCCGGTGGCCATGAGCAGCAAGTCCGGGCCGATGGATTACCTCAGCCTGCTGGGCAAGCTCTCACCGTCCCGGGATCTTGTTCCCCGCAAGCCCGCTATCGCCGAGCGGAGTACCGGTGAACTGATGGGTGAGGCCGCCGAGCGCATGGCCGAACGCAACGGCATCAGCCGCGCCGACCAGGACGCATTCGCGGCCCGGTCACACCACCGCGCCGCTGCCGCCATCTCCGCCGGACGGTTCGCGGACGAGCTGTGGCCGGTGCAGACCAAGCGTTCGAAGGTGTTCTCCGACGAGATCGTCCGCGCCGACACCTCCGCCGAGCGCCTGGCGAAGCTGCGGCCAGTGTTCAAGAAGGGGGGAACCCTCACCGCGGGCAACTCCAGCGCGCTCACCGATGGCTCAGCCGCGGTGCTCATGATGAGCGAAGACAAGGCCCGAGCGCTCGGTCTCACCCCGCTGGCCGCCTTCAAGTCATGGGCCTATGTCGGCGTCGATCCCGCCGATCAGCTACTGATGGGCCCGGCGCTGGCGATGCCCAAGGCGCTGGAGAAGGCCGGAATGGCCCTGTCGGACGTGGACGTCGTGGACATGCACGAGGCGTTCGCCGCGCAGGTCCTGGCGATCCTCAAGATGCTCGGCAGTGACGCGTTCGCGCGCGAGCGGCTCGGCCGGGACCGCGCGGTGGGCGAGATCGATCCGGAGATCCTGAACGTGCACGGAGGCTCTGTCGCGCTGGGGCACCCGTTCGGCGCCACCGGAGCGCGGATGGCGCTCACCATGGCGCACGAGGTGCATGCACGCGGCACCGGCAGCACCGCGTTGCTCGGGATCTGCGCCGCAGGTGGTCTCGGCGCGGGCGCAGTGCTCGAGGCGGTCTGACCCATTGACGAACCGTTGACGCCCGGCGTTGACGCGTTCGCCCCCCGCCGGGCCTCATCAAGCACGAACACCGTGGACTTGTTGGCGGCGCTCGTGCGAACCTGGCTGCGTATTGGTGGTCCGTCCGGTGGAGGGTGGAATGAAGACAGCAGCAATCGTGGTGGTGCTGGCTCTGGCTGGCTGTGGCGATGCCGACTCACAGCGGGACGCAACCCATCCGGGGGCCGATGCTCCGGCAACCCCAGGGCTGACGGATGCCCCGACCGACAGCGGGAGTGAGCCCGTCGCGGCGCTCACCGACCTGCAGCGGCCGGTGTTCGGCGGCACGCTCCACATCGCAGCCGATGGACACACGGCGGTGGTGGGCGACGTTCAGGGCGACCGCGTGTTCATCGTCGACACGGTGAGCGCCGAGCTCCGCCACACCGTCACCCTCGCGCCAGGTGCGATCCCGTTCCGCGGCGCAGACGCGGATGGCACTGCCTACGTCTCACTCCGGGGCACCGGCCAGGTCGCAGTGATCGATCTGGCCAGCGGCACGCTCGAAGACACCTGGGAGGCCTGCCTCGAGCCTCGCGGCATGGCTGTCGACGGCGGAGACCTCCAGCTTGCGTGCGCCAGCGGTGAACTCGTCACCTTCGATCGGGACACCGGCGCCCGACGCTCCGTGCGGGTCGACAAGGACCTCCGCGACATTGTGGTCGACGGTGACACGCTGTGGATCAGCCGCCTCCGCTCCGCCGAGGTGCTCCAGGTGGCTCGCTCCGGCGAGATCCTCGCGCGCCAGGCGCCGCCCATCGTGCGCCACGAACGCTCCTTCCGCGAGGCCGACCCGTTCGGCTCCTCCGTCGGGTGGTCGCTGCGTCCGCACCCCACCGCGGGCGTGGTCCTGGTGCACCAGCGCGTGTTCCTGCCGTTGGTCATCATCGGCGAGGATGAGCAAGGCGGATACGGCGAACCTGACGATCCGTCCTGCAGCAGCATCGTCGGCGCCTCGCTCACCTGGTTCGCGCCAGACTCCGAGCCGCTGGCAGGTCGCATGATCGGCGCCACCCTCGTGGTGGATGGCGACGTGCTGCCCGACGGCTCGATGCTGGTGGCCGCCGCCGGCGCCTCCGCCGATGCACCTGACCTCGTCCGGATCCCCGCCTCCGGCTTCGACGGTGGCAGCACCGGCGCGTGTGCGGAGGAGGGCGCTGGCGAGCTGTCGGGCACGTCACGGGCCACCAGCGTGCGTGTCGACGCCGATGGCCGCACCGTGGTGCTCGGTCGCGCGCCGCTCACCCTCCGCGTCGATGGCCAGCTCGTCGAGCTGGGTGTCACGCCGGATCTGGCAGACGACGGGTTCAACACCTTCCACGCCGATTCGGGTCTGGGCATCTCCTGCGCCGGCTGCCACCCCGAGGCCAATGACGACGGCCACACCTGGAACTTCGACCCCATCGGCCCGCGTCGCACACAGAACGTCGCGGTGGGCCTGGCGGGCACCGAGCCGTTCCACTGGGATGGCGACATGCGCGACATGAGCCACCTCATGGTGGACGTGTTCGTCGGCCGGATGGGCGGCGAGAGCGACAGCGTCACCGACACCACATCCGGAAGCATCATCGAGTGGCTCGACGCCCAGGAGCCGCATCGGGTGTCCACCGACGCAACCGCCGACCAGATCGCCCGTGGGTCCGACCTGTACTGGTCTGCCGATGTGGGCTGCGGCGACTGCCACAACGGCACGTCACTGACCGACAGCCAGTCCCACGCCGTCGGCACCGGGCTGCGCGTGCAGACGCCCTCTCTCGTCGCCATCGGCGGACGCGGGCCGTACATGCACGACGGGTGCGCGCCCACGCTGCACGACCGGTTCGGCGAGTGCGGCGGCGGCGACCGGCACGGCACCACGTCACATCTCGGTCCCGCCGATATCGATGCGCTCGTCGCGTACCTCGAGACGCTGTAGCAGCGCGGCGCACCGTGGCACGGTCTCACCGCGGATCTGGCAGCAGACCCGTGGCGAACCACGCCTCGGGTCGACGACGGCGCCCGAGCCGGGTAGTTCGGCCTTCACTCAGGAGGCACCCATGGCCAACCCCACGGTCGAGTTCGACACGACCCTCGGCTCGTTCAAGGCTGAGATCTTCCAAGACCAGATGCCGATCACCGCCGGAAACTTCCTCGCGCTGGTCGATTCCGGCTTCTACGATGGCCTGCACTTCCACCGGGTCATCGACAACTTCATGATCCAGTTCGGCTGTCCGCACAGCAAGGACCCGAACAGCAACCGCGCGGGAACTGGCGGTCCGCCCCACGGCACGATTCAGGACGAGTTCGCGGTGAAGCTGTCCAACGAGCCGGGCACCCTGTCGATGGCGAACACGGGCCGGCCCAACACCGGTGGCTCGCAGTTCTTCATCAACACCGTGCACAACAAC
>JBLFXJ010000054.1:0-30454 GCA_047609825.1 Myxococcota bacterium | reverse complement strand
CGGTTGAAGTACGCCATGCGCGCCGCCTCGAACCACACGAAATACCGGGTGTTGTTCACGTGTCCCAGGGCGTCCATGTCGCCCCAGAGCACCGGCAGCACCACCGACACAGGCCAGTCGCTCATCGGAGCAGCTCGGTCACGTCCTGCAGCACCAGGAACCGCCACGCGGCCTCGGCCGACGGCAGCGCCGAGTACGCGAGCCAGATCTCGTCTCCCCGCTGCGCGAGCGCCGGCTCGCTGCACGCGGTGTACGGCGACGGCACCTCCACGGTCTTCTGGCCGTCGAGCCGGGTGAGGCGGATGCGGTTCTGCTGCGGCGGCTCGGGATGCGCCCAGGCCACCCACTGCTGGTCGGGCGACAGCGCCGGGCGCGCCCTGAGCGGCAGGTCTACCGCCTGCACCACCGTGCGCGGACTGCCGCCGGCCGCATCCACCGCGGCGATGGACCACCCCGACTCCGTGCGCGAGAAGTACGCCACCTGCGCGCCACCCGCGGCCCAGGTGGGGCGGGTCTGGTCGTCCGGCGCCTGCACAAGCGACGTCTCGGCCATGCGCAGCGGGTCCATGGTGAACAGGTCGCCCATGTCCCCCATCTTGCGCCCATAAAGCAGGGTGCTGCCGTCTGCCGAGAACTGCGGGAAGGTCTCGGTGCCCTCGGTGGACCGCAGCGGGGTGAGCGTGCCCTTGTCCATGCTGCGCACGCGAAGGTCGCCCTGGCCGGTCTCGCCGGACACGAACACCAGCCGCGCGCCGTCTGCCGAGAACATCGGGAAGGTCTGCGCCCCCGGCTGCTCAGCGACCGTCATCAGCTCCTCGGACTGCGGAAACCCCGGCTGGAACACCCGGATCCGGTACTCGCCGCTGCCGGCCTCGAACGCCATCACGCCATCGCGGTGCCACGCCGGGCCCAGCGCCATCGTGCCCTTGGCGAAGGCGGTCTGCCCCGGCACAGGCACTTTCTCGGGATCTCCGGACCCGTGGCGCCACCCCCACACCTCGAGTCGCCCGCCGTAGTCGTTGGTCTCGAACGCCACGAACCGGCCGTCCGCCGAGAACACGGGGTTCAGTGCGTGGCCCTCGAACGCGACCGTCGAGGTCACAGGGGCAGGGAGGGCGAGTGCGGCCGCGACGAGCGCGAACAGGATCAGCATGCAACTCCCAAGGTTTCAGTAGGCGGATCAGTCCTCGGCTCCCAGGCTGGCGGTCGCCGGGAGCACCTCCGGCACCCAGGACTGATCGCGGAGCGCCGCGGGCAGCTCCAGCGGGGTGCCGTCGTAGTGGGTGCGCACGCCCGGCCACACGTACTGCTCCCACATGTACCCAACCACCGATGGACGATCGAGGCGTGGGTCGATGTGCGGCTGGACGGTCTCGGCGTGGTACGCCGGCAACAGGCTCCAGTGCATCCGCGGGTGCATGTGGTGGACCGTGTGGTAGCCGTTGTTGCAGGTCCACCAGTTGAGCCAGCCGCCCACGAAGTTGCGGCTGTGGTTCCAGTCGCTGCCGTCGTCGGTGCCATCATGCTGGAGCAGGTTGATGGTGACGATGCCGAAGGCCGCCAGGATGTGGGGCAGCCAGAAGTACAGGATGAACGCCTGCCAGTCGGCCACCAACAGCCCGATGCTCACCACCGCCAGCACCACGCCCTCGGCGATCAGCTGACGATACCATGCGGGCTTGCGCGCCTTCATGGCGCTCACGAACTCGGCCTCGCCCTTCACGATGTCGCGCGCCACGATGGGGAAGAACGCGAAGAAGTTGAGCAGGTTCCACGAGAAGCGCGCCTTGGTGGTGCGCATCACGTCCTTCGCGGTCTGGGTGTTGTGGTGGTGGCTCATGTTGTGCCCAGGCACGTAGGAGCTCACCGGGTGGCCGTACCCGACCGTGAGCACCACCTGGAACAGCTTGTTCAGCCACCGCTGCTTGAAGATGCTGCAGTGGATGACGTTGTGGGTGGTCGTGGCCACCAGCCACGACAACCAGCACGTTGTGCCCACCGCCAGCAACGTGATCCACACCGGCTGCGTGCGGAGCGGATCCACCACCCACAGCGCGACGAACGCGGAGAAGTAGAGGGCGACAATCGACAATGTGCGCAGGTCTTCGGGGTAGCGGAGGACGGCGCTGACCACAGGGCACCTCGGCGGGATTTCGCCCCTCGTAACCGCGCATCACCCCCCGGCGCAACACCCGTCGCCAGGGAGGCCGGGACGCGGCGCTATCGCCGCCCGATCCGCACGGCGCCGCCACCCATGGGCGTGAGGCGCACACCATCGGCGCCGCCCCGCGGAACCACCAGGCGCACCGGTCCCGCGGACGGCAGCCCCGTGGCGGGGATCGGAGCGCCCGGACCGCTGTCATGGCCCCGGAGCCACTCCACCTTGAGCGTGGCTTGCCCGGTAGCCGCGAGCTCGATGCCGTCGCCCGGACGGGCACGGAACGCCAGCTCGAGGCCGCGCGCGTCCACCCGGGCGACCAGCGGCCCGTCCCGCCGGTCGGCGAACTGCCCGAGGTGGGCCAAGCGCATCCGAGCCGGCGCGCGCCACCGAGGCACGGCGTGGGTGGGGGTGGCCCCTGCGACCCGGCGAGCGACGACGCTCCGGAAGCGCACGACCTCGGCCGTCGGCGCCCAGGCGAGCACGTCGATCGTGGCGGCACGCTCGAGCTCGAGCACCAGCGCCCCGGGCGCGCGGCGGTCCACCGAGCGCCCGTCCACCAACACATCCAGCCGAACGTCGGCCGGACGCGTCTCCAGCGACCAGGTGCCGGGCGGCAGCGACAGGCGTTCGAACACGGCCGGCTTGTCGCCGGTGAGCCCCACGCCGAGCACGCCCTGGGGCCCCACCGCGGCGATGGCCCCATGGGTGGCGAAGAACCACGGCGGAACCTCCACGGCATCCATCGAGGTGATCAGGCCGAGGGGACCGTCGCGGCGCACCTGCAGCTCCGCGATCATCGGCGCACCGTCGATCATCACCCCGAAGTCGACCGGGCTGTAGCGCACGCTGAAGTCCGGCCGCGCGAGCAGCGCCTGCCCGCTGGCGAACGGCGGGTGGTGGCTGCCGAAGGGGCCCCGGAACACCAGGATGTCCGGTGCGCGAGACCACACATAGTCGGCGTCGCCGAGGTCGTGGCCGATGGCGCGTCCTCCGAACCCCTCCGGCGGGTTGTGCACCAGCCATGGATCGTTCAGCCCGAGCATGTCGAGCGCACGAAAGCCGGTGTAGTACGGGAGCGCTCCGGCGGCGTCCACCGCGAGCAGCGGGTCGTACGCTCCCCAGACGACGCGCATGGCCTCCGCAAACGGCGGCGTGTCCTGCACGAAGTCGCGGGAAAAGGCGCGGATGGCGCTGCCGTCGAGCACCTGCACACACAGGGAGACCGCCGCTGCACCGACCCACACCCGTCGGGGCAGGGCGGGGGCCAGATCGGCCGCGAGCAGGGCGAACGCCGGGAACACAGGCACCAGCTGACGCCACCCGGCGAAGATGTCGCCGCCCACAAGAGCCACGTAGGTGCACCACACGACGGCGACAGCGGCGGGCATCACGGCCCGCGATCGCTGTGAAGCATCCGCCCTGGCGCGACCGACCGCCACCACCGCCGCCGCCACCAACACGCCGTTCGCCACCAGCGCGCGGGCTGTCCAGCCGATCCCACGCCACGCGCGGAGTGCTGTGGGCGCCACCTTCACCCGCGCGGAGTTCGGTAGCCAGTCGCCGTAGAACCCCAGGCGGAACACCTCCTGGCCCGCGACCGCCAGCCCGGGCACCAGCATCGCGCCTGGGATCGTGCCACGGGCGAGCCCCACTCCGAGGAGGGCGCCAACCCAGAGCACCGCGCCATCGGCCCGGGTCAGCACCGCGACGGTGAGGAGCGCGGCCGCCCAGCCCCACCGCTCGCGCCGGATCGCCACCAACGCCCACGCGACAACTCCGGCGAGGAAGCTGTGCTCCAGCCCACCCACGGCCCACACCGCGAGCCCGCCCGACACCGCCAGTAGCAGCCCGCCGGACAGGGTGCGGCCAAGGTCGGGCACGCCCCGATCGTCCACGCTCACCGCCACGATGGCAGCGGATGCGCCGAGCAAGCCGAGCACGCGCACCACCGCCACGGGGTCGAGCCCCACCGCCAGGCCGGCCGCCGCGAACAGCACCCAGAGCAGATCGCTGTAGCCCTCGACGGGGGCGCCGCTGGTCCAGGTCAGGCCGGCGCCATCCAGCAGGCGCTGCGCATACCGGAACGAGATGAACGCATCATCCGACACGTAGGTCCAGAAGCAGAGCGCGTGCACCAGCCCCACGCCGAGCACGGCGGCGAGGCCAGCCAGCGCGGATCGTGGGACCGTGGTGCCGTCGCCCGCTCCCTTCGGTCGAGCCGCCCGCCGCTCGAGCGGGCGCCCCGTGTGTCGACCTCGTCCGGACAACCGCATCTCGCCGACTATGCCCGCAACGCCACGGAACGCAATACTGGACCTGCATGTGGTGGTGGGTTGCCACAGCGCTGGCAGTGGGCACACCCGAGCACGACGCTGAGCGCACCGACGCCTCAGCCGCGGACTCGTGGGAGGAGCCACTCGACCACAGCCGCGCACGATCCGGCGATCTGCCGTTCCTCGCCGACCTGCCTACCCAGGGCCGCCTCGGGCCGCTGCGCGTCCGGGTGGGCCGCCAGAAGGCGCCCTTCCTGGGCAGCTACATCGAAGATCTGCGCTCGGCGCCCCTGGTGCGGCGCTCCATGGCGGCCGGGGCGGTCAGCGCCGATCGCCTGGTCGGGGGACGGCTGGTGTGGAGCACCGGCCCGGTGTCGGTGGTCGCAGCCGGCGGGCACCCCGAGAATCTGCGCGGCGACGCGTGGGACCTGATGGGCCGCTCGGAGGTGCACCTGGGGCCGGTTCACGTGGGAGCCGGGCTGGCACGCGGGCACCGACACCGGTTCGCGCCGCAGCTGCTTGTCGCGGATCGGTTCAAGTGGCTCGATCTGGAGCCCCGCGACGCCCGCGTGCGGCGCGCCTCGGCCGACCTGTCGTGGAACCCAGCGCCGATCCGGATCGACCTGGAGGCGGCAACGCTCACCGCGAAGGGTGGCGGCCGGCCGGTCCAGGTGGCGTCAGGCGCGACCGGTCTGAGTGTGATGCTCACCGGCGAGAAGCGCCCGGTGGATGCCCGGATGATCCCCGGCAAGCCATGGGACCCCGAGCAGGGCCATGTGGGCGCGCTCGAGCTGGGCGCCCGGATCGAGCGCGTCGCCACCTCAGGCGAGGTGAACCTGGTGGTCGACCAGCTGTCCACCGGCCTCACGGCCCATCCGCTGTCCAGCGTCAGAGTGCCGCTGGTCTGGTCACATGCGTGGAGCGAGAGCCGGCAGGAAGACAGGGTGATGCTTCAGATCGCCGTCGACCGGTAGCGCCCCGGTGCCGAGGTGCGCTCATCCCCCGGAGTTGCCCTCCAACACCGAGCGGACCCACGACAACACCCGATCCAGGTGGTGGTGCTCCGATGGGCGGGAGACCGGGTCCGGCGTCCAATACAGGGCCTGGGCCCCTTGCGGGCGCCGCCCGGGTGACACAATGCGGCCCGGTGTGGACACCGGACTCGATGGCTGACCTGTGAGAGTGGACATGGAACAACCTCGCGTTCACCCTCTGAGCATGACCTGAGAAACCGCGACTGTGACTTAACGAAGCCTTACGTCCGACTGCCCGCAGGCGCGCACCCGTGGCGGCGTCGCTGGCGGTAGCCCGAACGCGATGGTCAGGTGCACACGCCCATCATGATTCGGGGGCGGGGGCCTACGGGTCGGAACAGCACCGAAACCCGGTGGAATAGTCATGGTACTCGCGGCTGTGCGCCGTCGTGGCGTAGCCACACCCCGGCCCATTGATCACCGCATCCACGTAGAATCCTCCGCGAAACACACCTTCTGCGTCCGTAACCCACTCGTGCAGGTTGCCGTGCAGGTCGAACACACCCTCGGGCGTTGCGCAGTCCGGGAACGCTCCCGCCGCGTGCAGGCTGTCGGGCAGCTGGTTCAGCCGGGGGTCGTTCATCTGCTCGGGCGACCAGTCGGCATCGGCACCGAACAGCTCCACCACCGGGTGCACCGCCCGGGTGTCGTTGCAGGCGTCCGGGTCGTACTCCGGCCCATAGGGGTAGGTGCGCCCCTCGGCGCCCTGGCACGCCCAGAGCCACTCGGCGCTGGAGCACAGGCGCTTGCCCGCGGCGACACACGCGGCCTCCGCCACATCGCCGCTGATGTACCCCTGGGGCACCTCCCCCGGCGCCGACGCCGCCACACCCCATGACGCCACGTCGAACGGCGACGCGTCCACCAGGTGCGCCTCCCAGGCATCGATGCAGAACCCCTCCACCTGCACCATCTCAGGGGGGCATGGCCCTGCCATCGGTCGTCCGGTGTCCGCGGTGCCGCGTGTTGCCCCGGTGTCACCCGTGTGCGCTGGCGACCCCTCCCCGAGTGTCGGCGCGGAGGCGGTTTCCCCGTCCCCCACCGGAGCATACCGAACCGTCCCCTCGGGCAGTTCGGCGCAAGCGATCACGAGCGCAAGCCACATCCAAAGCGACTACCTCACCCGACACCGCCGCGAAACCCCTCTCGATCGGCGTCGACGACCGCGCATACCCACGCCAAGGCGGCGTCAATGCGCCTGGCGCCACCACACGCGCTTACCGGACCATGTCAACCCCAGTGACATTTGCTGACAGGGACGCCCCGCGACCGGCCGCCTGGACAGGTACCGTTCTGACACACGAGGGAGCCACCAGCATGCGCACCGCGCTCGCCCTGATCCCGTTCCTGCTCGGCGCCTGCGCCGAGCTGGACCCTGTCGCGGGCACCGACCCGACGGTCGGCGAGACCCACACCGAGCTCTCATCTCCCTCCACCGAGCCGGGTGCGTGCGTGCACACCGGCACCGTCTCCATCACCGATGGTGACGCCGTTGCCCCCGGCTTCGACGCCGCGCCCTCCGACCTGATCGACGCGGTGACCGGCTGGTACACCGGCACCCTCGATGGCGTGCGGGGCGACTTGGACGGGTCGCTGGAGGTCGACGACGCCCTCGGCCAGGTGCGTGCGGTATACCTCGAGGGCGACGGGTGCTCGAACTACTATGAAGTCGGCTTCGTAGGCGCGCTCTTGCTCGGCGACGACGTGCTCGACACCTCCTTCGCGGCCGTGCTCCAGGCACGCTCCGCCACCGACGTGCGGTTCAACATCCTGATCCCCGAGTACGAGATGCGCGGCACCTTGATGACCGATGGCTACGCCGCGGGCACGGTGCTGCGGGTCGGGGGTCGGTTCAGCGGCGAGGCATGGACCGGTTCGCTGGAGTGGCAGCTCGAGGACCAGGTCGATCCGCTGGGCGCGTTCACGTTTTACGCGGACTGACTCCCAGGTGGGACTGCACCGTGGCCAGCAGCAGGTCGAGGCTGTCGGTGAGCCGGTGGTCGTCATCGCGCTCCACCAGCTGCACATGCGGTGAGCGCTCGACCAAGCGTCGGCTGGCCGCCACGGGAACCACGTCGTCCCGCAGGCCATGCAGCACGGTGCACGGCAGGCCGGGGTCCACCACCAGCGCGTCGGGGTCGGTCACCGGTGGCTCGCGCCAGATCAGCGCCGGCGCACACAGCACGAGCCCGCGCACCGCGTTGGGGTGGCGCGCAGCCAGCACCAGCGCCGCCAGTCCGCCATAGGACGAGCCCACCAGCACGGGCCGATCCAGCCCGGCCAGCGCCCGCTCCAGGTGTGCGATCCGCTCGGCCAACGGCAAGCTCCGCCCATCGGGCGCCACCACCTCGATCCCGGCCGCCCTGAGCGTGCGCGCCTTGCGCCCGTCCGGTCGGCCCTCGAGTCCATGCGCGTACAGGACAGTCACGACCGACTCACTGGCCCGTGGTTACGGCCTGGTCGATGCTCGCCGTGGCCTCGTCCACCGACAGCTCACCTGCCACCAGCTTCTCCCGCAGCGCCGCGAGGTCGCCCTCGTAGGTGACGGTGGCGGCGTCGATGTCGGCCTGCCGCTCCTGGTAGCTCTGCCGACCCTCGTTCTTCGCCTTCTCGAACAGGTTCTTCATCGCATCGGGATCGAGGGAGCGGCCCGACTCGAAGTAGGCGTTGGCCACCTGGCCCACCGCGAAGGTGCTCGCGAAGGAGGTGGCGGCGCCGAACGCCGAGCCCCACCCGGGCACGAACTTCATCAGGTTGTTCACGGCGATGCGCAGGCCCGCGCCACCGGCGATGGTGCCGATGAGCGACTTGGCGGACGAGCCATCGAGCTCGTGGCCCCAGTACTGGCCGATGTCGCGCACCAGCTTCACCTGAAAGCCGACCACCATCAGGTCGGTGAGCACAGCCACACCGGGGAACGGGTTCGCCCCGACCACGGCCGACAGCACCGCGTACTTGAACGTGTCTTCGAGGATCTCGGCGTCGCGCTGCACCGGATCGGCCACCGGCAGGATGCCCATCGGGGCCAGGGTGTCGCGCGCTTCGCCCAACACCTGGCTGAGGAGCGAATCCTCTCCACCATCCGGGTAGATCCGCTTGAGCGTGTTCACTTCGTCCATCGTGGCCTTGCCGTCTGCGTAGGCCACCGCGAACGCGGCCCGGTACACCTGACGCCGGAACCCGTCGTCGTCGGAGAGCGCTGCGATCTCGGCGTCGAGGTCGATCGGCGTGCCGACCACCTGGTCGAGCACATCTTCGTGGCCGGCGAAGGCCACGGCGATCTCGGCGCGCTCGGATGCGTCGAAGCTGCCGTCGGCCTTGGCGACCGCAACCAGGCAGCGGAGCCCTGCGAGGGTCTTGCGGTCGAGTGATTCGGACATGGTGCCTCCCAACCGCCGCCGCGTAACACGGGGCGGCGCGGGGGCGACGCCCTCCGCGCCCCCGCCACGGGTCACTTCCCGGCGGCCTTCGCGCGCTTCTTTGCCGCCTTGGGATCGTTCAACAGCAGGTCGGCGTTCGCCTCCGCCTTCCAGTCGAACACCTCGAACGCCACGCCAGCCGCCTCGAGCGACGGACCGATCTGGGCCACGGGCCCGCGCACGGTGATGATCGCGTGATCGGCGCAGGATCCGGCGGCCGTGGTGAGGGCCGCGCCGTCTACGTCCGCGATCTGCTCGCCCAACGTGTCGTACCAGGCGAAGTCGCGCCGGGGATCCTTCAGGATGTCGACGATGCCCGCCTGCATCCCGGCGGCAGACTGGAACCGCAGCCCATACTCGCGCGCGTAGTGCAGCTTGTGCACCGCCAGGCGCCCCTCATCGAGGCCGCCGCTCGCTGGAAGCGCAGCCACCGCCTGCAGGCGCTGGATGGCAGCGCCCGCCTTGCCCGCCTCGGTGAGGGTGAACAGCTGGAGCATGCCCAGCCCGCCCGGGTACTGCTGGGCGCTGGCCGCCGCGGCATACGCCGGCACGCCATCTTTGCCGAGCCCATCGTCGAGCGCCTCGTCGAGCAGCTGCCCGAGCAGCGCGCTGGCCGCCCAGGTGTCGGGCTGCCACTCGGCCATGCGACACCCGAGATCGATGGTCGCGAATCGGCCGCCGGCCTCGTCGAGCAGCACCACCTTGCCGCTCGTGGGCGGCGCAGCCGGAGCTCCGATCCCCGCGATGGGTGCCCCGGAGGCCTTCCACGACTTGAGGTAGCGCTCGGCATGCTGGGTCGCTTCGCTGGGCTTCACGTTGCCGACGAACACCAGCGTGCCGTTGTCGGTGGTGTACTTGGTGTTGTTGTACGCCGACACATCACTCGGCCCCATGGACTTCCACCGCTCGAGATCGCTCCAGCCTGCCCGCCACGGCAGGGGGTGGTCGGGCGCGAGGTGGGCCCACTGCAGGGTGTCGCTCCACCGGTCGCGGCTGAACAAGTCAGCGATCAGGGCGTTCTTCTGCACCTTCAGCCAGCGCGCCTTGCCGTCGCTGCCCGCCTCGCGGGTCTGCACGATGCGCCGCAGGGAGAACGCGATGGAGTCCAGGTTGCCCGCCGAGCCCTTCAGGCGCTCGACGCTGACCTCGGCATCCCGGGTGTGCTCCCACGACCCGGCCACGTCGATCACGGACGCCTTGGGGTCCCACAGCATCGGGTTGGGCATCCTCCGCGCGAAGGCATCCGCGTAGTCGTCTACGCCCAGGTCGCCGGTGGAGCGCCCGCCCCCCCAGACCCACAGCCCGTTCACCGTCGGCGCCACGCCGTGGGGCTTGACCACCACCCGAACGCCATTCGACAGCGTCTTGTCGGACAGATCCGACAGGTCGGGACCGCTGTAGGCCGCCACGATGTCGTCGCGGGTGATGCTGTCGCCGGACAAGCGGAAGCTCGGGTTCGGCAGGTCGCCCGGGTATCCGACCGCTCGGCCGAGTCCCGCGAGCCGCGCCTCGCCGGGCAGCGGCTCCAGCAGCAACGTCACCGCCTGCTTGCGGTCGAGGTTGTCGAGCGCGAACTGCTTCACCTCCGCAGCAGAGGTGCCCAGCACCGCGTTGATCATGTCCGAGTGCAGCGTCAGTCGGCCCGTGAAGTGGGCGTACCGTGCGGTGGCCGCCGCGCGGCCGGAATCCGGGGCCGCCAGGTCGTCGATGGAGTGCAGCACCCGGGTGAGGCCACGACGCTGGCCGCTGTACAGCAGCTGGTCGAGCAGCAGACCGAAGTCCGGATGCCAGAGCAGGGCCACCTGGTCCATCACGCGGTCGGCCATGCTCTCGGCCGACGCCTGCGGGGTGAGTCCGATGGCGCACATGAGCACCGAACCGTCTACGTTCTGCTGCGTGGTGCAGTCGATCTTCGGCGTGCCGAGCACCGGATCGGTCGCCACGCCCAGGTCCTGACCGAGCTTGTCGCGCACGAGGCCGTTCAGCGTGCCGCCAACAACGGCGAACAGGTGGCCGTTCTGCCGGTACGACCCTGGGATCGGCCAGGCCACAACCAAGGTGGGCTCCTCGACCAGCGCCATCACCTTCTTCGGCGGCTCACCGACCGCAGGCCCCTTGGCCGCCGGCGGCGACTCCTCGGAGGCGCGCGGCGGCAGGTCCACGTCCATCGGCAACATCGCCTTCGGGTTCGCCGGATCGGAGAGCACGATGGTCCAGTGGGCCGGGTTCGCCGGGTCGTGGTCCTCCACGCTGGGCTTCGCGTACTTCTTCACGTGCTCTTCGGTCACATCGGGATGGAACAGGGTGGGCTCCATCGCCGCGAACAGCAGCGTGGTGGCTTCGTCCATGTCGATGTCGCCGGCGATCATCAGGGTGGTGCGATCGACGGTCCAGTTCTCATTGGCCCAGGCGACCACCTCGGCGAGCTGGATGCCCTCGAGGCCCTCACCCGGCGCGCGGATCCCGCCGTAGGGGTGGTCGGCCGCGAACGCGCGCTCGTACAGGTGAGGCACGGCCTGGAGGAAGATGTCGTCGCCCTGCAGGAGCGGGCGCTGCTTCACCAGCTCGCGCGCCGCGGCGAACGACGGCGGCTGCACGCCCACCAGTCCGCCGGTGAGGCGCTGGCTCTCGAGCCCGAGCAGCGCAGGCAGCGACTCCTTCGGACCGACCGTCAGGAAGGCGGTGTGGTCGGCATTGGTGGACGCGTGGTGCAGGGTGCCGAGCGCATACAGCTCATCCTGCACCCGCACGCCGGCCGGGCGTGACTGGAACCACAGGTACTCGGCGAGCTGCGCAGTGCCGGACTTGCCCGAGGGGTCGTCGCTGGCCCCGCCATCGATCACGGTGACCACGGAGACGACGGGCGCCGCGTCATCCACCTGGAGCAGCACCCGCAGCCCGGACGGGAACGTATAGGCTCGCGTATCGACGTTGTAGGCCGGGACCTCGATGTTGAAGTCGGGGGCGGGCGGCATCTGGGCAAAAGCCACGTTCGACGCAGAGAAGAGAAGAGCTGTCAGGAACATCTGGACCTCGGGACCGGCGGAAACATCACCCGGGTAGTCGCGTCGCGCCACCCAGGCCTCAACGGCCACAACCCGCAGTGGCGCGTTCACCTCCCGCGCTCACCCCGTGCAGCGACCGGCGGCACACCGCCCGCCGCCCACCTCACAGCCCGCGGAACCAGTCCCACGACACCGGAGTGGCGTCGAAGTCGCAATCGGCCTTCTTCTTTCCGCCGGGCCACGCGTGGGGGAAGCCGACCACGTTGCAGTGCATGACGGGGGCGGAGCACAGGTCCCAGGTCGTGCACTCCGCCTTGCCGATGCGGCTCGGCTTGCCATTCCCGGCGCAGCCGTTGTGCGCCGTCCACAGCTCGGCGCTGGCCGGGACCGACGGCAGCTCGGGCTTGTCGGGGCGGGGCGAGCCGTCGAACACCTTGTCCTTCGTGCCGACGAACGACAGGATCGGGATCGCCCGATCGGTGCACGTGGCCGGATCGATCAGCAGGGCGCCGGCGCTGAATGCCACCGCGTCCACCTCGGTGCCCTCGCACGCCCACCGGTTGCACATCTGCGCGCCGGCCGAGAACCCGACGCCGAGCGCCTTGTCGACGCACAGCTCCGACTTCGCCCTCCGAACCAACGCATCGAGGAAGGCGGAGTCGTCGCGCTGTGCCGCCTCGGGCCACTTGCCGGTGTTCCATCGCAGCCCGCGCCCCTCGATCTCCACCGCCTCGGGAACCGCTACGACGAAGCCCCGCTCCTCGGCGAGGTCGACATACTCGGTCTGCTTCTTGATCGGCCCCGCGCCGTCATCGCCGCCGTGCAGCAGCACCACCATGGGATGCGGCCCAGCGCCCGCCGGCAGGTACACCTCGACCGGCCAGTCGGTGCCGTCGAACGGGACCTCGAGCGTGAACGAGCCGCCCGCATCCAGCGCCGCACACGGGTCGTCACGTGACGGCAGACCAGCGGCCTTCTTGCCACCCGTTCCTCCCTTCTTGCCGCCCGACACCGCGTCGCCGACCGCCCCGACCGCCCGGTCGAGGTTCTTGTCGACCTTGCGCTCGATCTTGTCGACCTTCTTCCCGACCTCGCGCTCGAGGGCGCCGCACCCGGTGGCGGCCAGGCTGAAGAGGAGGATCAGACACGCTCGCATGGGAACCTCGCGGCCCCACGATACCAGCGCGCGGCCGACTCTCGGTCAGCGGCCGTTCTTCTTCCGCTTCTTCTTCTGCACCTTCGAGTTCGCGTTCGACGGGCTGCGGAACCCTGGCCGGGCCGCCTTGTCGCTGTCGCGGGACAGCTTGCCGACGATCTTCACCTCGGACCGCACACCGGAGGTGCCATCTTCGTCGGCCTCGACCGTGTCGTCGTCTGGGGTCTCGGGGGTCTCGGGGGTCTCGGGGGTCTCGCTCATGGGGCTCTCCGTCGCCGCTGCGGCATGGCGCCAGCTAGCCCGTCCGATCAGCGGCGGCACGCCCCTCACCGGGTGGCGCAGTACCCGAACGCCGCCTCGCCACCCGGCGGCAGCTCGGCATTCCAGCCCTCGCCCTCCACCCGGAACAGTCCGCCGCCGAGGTCGGACCACACCGACGACCAGCTGCTCGACAGCAGACCGTCGACCTCGATCTCCACCGCCCACACCACCGGGTCTGCCGTGTGGTTCGTGACCACCACGTCCATGCAGAAGCCTGCCCCCCAGTCGGTCTGGACGGTCTGCTCCACCACCACGCCGACCGGGGCTGCACCCGTGTCTCCGGTGTCGCCGTCGAGCACCGGATCTGGCGGCGTCCACCCGCCCCCACCGAGGGGACCGTCCCGCTCATCGGGCCCACCCACCCGCTCGCGGAAGTGCGGCAGCGCCACCCAGCCGCGCCACAGGTCCACCAGACGCCCACCCGCACCCTCGGTGGCGTCGGCGAACAGCTCCACGTCGCACTCCGGCAGCTCGAGACCCGTGAGCCGGCGAGACCCCCGCTCCACCCAGCAGGCCTGGGCATCCTCCGCCACCAGCGCGGCCAGCTCGCCCACGCCCACGTACAGGCCGTCGGAGGTCGCCGAGCCCACCACCTCGCCCGAGGCGTCCACCGGGTGCACCCCATCGACCTCCCGGTACACGCCAGCCCCGTCGAAGTGCTCGAAGCCGAAGCCGATAGGGTCGATGAGGTCGTGGCATCCGGCACAGGCGGGCACGTCGGAGTGCGCCGAGTAGCGTTCGCGGGTGGAGAGCGAGGGGTCGACCGGCGGCGGCGAGATGTCCAGATCGGCGGGCGGCGGCGGGAGGTGCTGGCACAGCAGCCGCTCGCGAACGAGCACGCCGCGATGGATCGGTGACGACGTGGTGGGGAGCGATTGGGTGGTGTGCAGCGAGCCTGGGGCGAGCACCCCGCCGGAGCGCTCGGCCGACACCGTCACTTGGCCCCAGCCGTCCGCATCAGGAGATTCGGGGCCGTCAACACCGTAGTACGCCGCCAGATCAGGGGTGAGCCAGGTGCGATCGGTCCGGAGCAGATCCGCGAACCCGCCGCCCTCTGACGCCACCTCGACCACAACCCGCCGCGTCTCCTCCGCCATCGCCAACCGCACCTCGGTCGTGAGTGCCGGGTAGGCGACGCCGTCGCGCACCACCGTGGGCAGCCGATCCAGCTGGAGCTGAGCCACCACCCCGTCGTGCACCCGAGCTGCCGCGCGCGGGTCGGCGAGCAGGCGGTCGAGCTCGGCCTGCACCCCGTCGGCCGAGCCCAGCCGTCCGCCGGCCGCGGCGTCGAGCAGCGCGTCATCCGGCGGAGCACCCAGCACCCCGAACGACAGGGCCGTGGCCAGCTCCCAGTCCGACAGCGTGAACACCTCTCCCGCGGTGCGCGCGCCGACCTCGGACCGGTACAGGAAGCCCGGCGCCTGGAGCATGGCTGTGAGCACCCACCGGATGCCCTCGTCAAACCCATCGTCGTCCGCGACGGCGTCATACAGCCCGATCAGGGTGCCCCGCTCGTCCACGGTGAGCGGCCGCCGGTAGGCCCGCCGACCGAAGGTGCCGATGAAGGTGTCGGCACAAGCCCGGTCCGCCCGACCACACGACAGCAGGGTGTCCAGGTCCACAGCCGCAGCCAGCTCCTCTGCCGCCGCCCGGTATTGCTCGGCGAGCAGCGATGACACCGCCAGCGAGGCCTCGCCGGCGAATCCGTCTTCGGTCACATCCGCCGAGAACCCGTCTTCTGGCCGGAGGTCGACCGCGAGCAGGTCGCGCACCGCGGCGCCATACTCGGCATGGGTCAGGCGCCGCACCAGCCGAGGCCCCGGGCCGGGAACACAGGGCGTGGGGTCGGTGACTGTCGTGCCGGAGTCCACCGGCTCGGCGGTAGAGACCGTTGGAGCCGCGGTGTCGTCGGCGGCCCCTCCCTTCCCGTCCTCCGATGGACCGCCACAGGCGAGCAGCAACCAGATCATGCGACCCCCCGGAACAGACCCGGGATCGGGCCATTGCCCGCCAGCTCGTTGCCGAAGCTGTCGAGCTCCATGCCGAAGGCGCGGCAGATCGACACCAACAGGTGCACATGGTTCGTAGGCTCCAGCGCCAGGTACCGCCCGCCCTCGAGAATCGGCGTTGCGCCGGCGAGCACCCACGGCACATCGGTGCACACGTGCAGGCGCCCGTCGCCCATCTCCTGCGCCCACACCACCAACGTGGTGTCGAGCAACGACCCACCCCCCTCCGGGTCGGGCAGTGACGCGAGGTCGTCGAGCAGAGCGCGGAACTGCTCGGCGAACCACCGCTCGGCGAGCACATAGTCGGCCACCCCAGCGGCGTTCGTGGGGTCGGCATGGGACAGCGTGTGGTGCCCATCCGACAGCCCGAGCCAGCTGAACACCACGGGGCTCACCGTATGCGCCCACTGCAGCGACACCACGTTGGTGACGCCGCACGCCAGGGCCTGCACCGCCAGCGTGCGCTGGGCGGCCCCGATGTCGGGGAACCGGTCGTTGTCGTACATCCAGCCGGCGTCGGGGCGGTCGCCAGGCTCACAGGTGAGCACGATGTCGAGGGCGCGCTCCATGTCGGCCAGCGCGCCCAGGTGGGCGTCGAGCTTGGACTGCTCCACCGCACCGAGCCGCGCGTGCAGGTCGTTGAGCTGACCACGGGTGATGTCGAGCACCCGCGCGCGACGATCCCGCAGGGTGGCGGCCGCCTCATCCCCGAGGAGCACGTCGCCGAACAGGCGGTCGTATACGCTCGTGGGGTCGTCATCGGGAGGGAGCAACACCCCGCCGGGGCCGTAGCACATCCGGGTCTGGCTGCTGCCGCCCCAGGCCCCGGTCTGCACCCCGAGCTCGAGGCTCTGCATCCGGGTGGACCGCCCGATATGCGCCGCCACCACCTGGTCCACCGACAGACCGAGCGAGGTGGGGCCGTCGCCGTTGGTGAGCATGGCGGACATGCCGCCCTCGTGGTTCGTGGCGTTGTAGTACTGCAGACCCCGGATCACGGTGATCCGATCCCGCACCGCCTCCAGGGGCTCCAGGATCGAGCCGTCGGCGAACCGGAAGTCCCGCTCACCGCCGGCGGGCCACAGGTGGTCCGGCATGGTGCCGTTCGGCGTGGCCATCACCAGCAGGCGGCGCGGCCCGACCCCGCCGGCCCGCGCCTCACCTGTGAGCAGTCGGCAGAACGGTGCTGCGAGCGTCGCGGCTCCGAGTCCTGCGAGGAACCCCCGTCGGCTGCGCATCCCCACCCCCCATCCAGGGTGTCACGCCAGGGTGGGAGGCGCCAGCGTCACAGGCAGCAGAGGAAGCCGTCCACGTTGTTCTCGGCGTCGGTCCGGAGCACCGACGTGCCGCACGAGCCGATGACATCGAAGGCCTCGGGGTAGAACTCTCCCTGGTACTCGCCGAGGCCGGGGCACGCGCCGAGGGTGCTCCGCGCACGGGGGCGCTTGTAGGCGAAGCGCACGCCATCCACGGTCTGCAGCGCCACGAACGCGTTGTCGAACCCGCAGCCGCCGTCCACGGTGGACGCGATCTCGCTCAGCGAACACAGCCGCGCTCCGCGGGATTCACACGCTGCCTGGGCCCCCTCGTGCGAGCTGATGTCCGTCTCGACATCACCGATGGTGCCGCGGCAGGTCAGGTCCACACACCCGCCCCCGGCGGTTGCTGTGTAGCCGGGGTCGCACACCCCATCGAGGCGCTCGGCCAGACCCAGCGCGTCCAACGCGAGGTCTTGCACACAGAGGACGTACCCCGCGACCGTGCCCTCCCACTCACACGCCTCGGCGGCGATGGCGGACGAGCTGACCTGAAGGGCGATGAGAGCGACTGCGAACCGGTACATGGGCAACCTCCTTGTCCGTTTCGGACACCCACAACCTGGCCAGAGCCCGCTGCCGCGGCCATTTCAGGCCATTGCGGCGCGTTGTGGCGTCGCAGACGGGCGGAGGCAGTCCGTCACCTGCTCACTGTACCGAGGGATCCCCAGGACCGGGCACGGGACGCACCAGCCGGAAGCCCACGACGCTGCTCCGGTAGTCGGGGCGGGCGGCGAATCGGCCCCCGGAGCGACACATGCGCGCAGGGCTGGCCCAGCACCCGCCGCGCACCACCCGATAGCCCTCTCCCGAGGGCACCTCCACCTGCTCGCGGCCCGCCACGACCGCCGCCCCCTGCCGCGCATAGGCGTCCAGACACCAGTCCCGCACGTTGCCGCCCAGGCCCCGCACGCCGTAGGGGCTCTCGTCGACGGGGTAGGCGTGGACGGTGGACCGGGCCACGGAATCGGCTCGGCTGCCCGCCATGCAGGCCCAGCTCGGCTCGGCGTGGTCGCCCCAGGGAAAATAACGACCATCCACGCCTCTCGCGGCCTTCTCCCACTCGGTGCTGCGGGGCAGACGCCAGGCCAGGCCGTCCGCCGCCGCCCGCCAGCAGGCGTAGGCGCGGGCTCCCCTCCAGTCCACCATGGTCACCGGCCACTCGGGCTGCCACGACACGCCCTCGCTGTTCACCCCGAGTTCGAACAGCCCATCCGGCCGCTGCCGCAGCAGCGCCACCTCGGTCTCCGCCTGGCCCTGCTCCCGCGGCACCGTAGCGAGGGCTTCCTCCATCCGCCCGGCCGCCGCAAGATCGTTCACGAACGCGACGAACTGCCCATTGGTGATCGGAAAGCGCGTCATCACGAACCCGTCGATCCACAGGCGACGCCGCGGCAGCCCGTCCGCAGCCTCCGGATCGCCGCCCACCACGACCCACCCGGCGGGCACGACCACCTCGTCGGGCCCGAGGGCATCGGCCGACAGAAGAGGCAGCGGGTGGGGTGTCGCCATGCCGGGCGCACGGCCATGCCAGTGCTCGCCACGCGCGACGGTGACCGGCACGGCCAGTGCCCTGTACCCGGGCAGGCGCGCCTCCAGCAGGTAGCTGCCGCGCTGGACGGGATGCTCGCAGACCGGCGTTACACCGAGATCCTCGACAGGCTGGGCCTCGAGTCGACGGCCGACGCGGCGGTAGCGCAACAGCGTCACATGGGCACCCCGCGGGTGGGTGTCGAGCGATACCGAAGCTCCCCCCTCCAGGAAGGCCGTGAACTGGCCACGGTCGTGCGCCCGCAGCATCGTCTCGTAGTACCTCGCCCGGGTGGCGCCCTGGGCGGCCTCGGCCTCGAGCACCCGGTCCCGGTAGTGCTCGGCCAGGCGGTCATGGGGCCGGTCGAACTCCGGATCGAGCACGATGGCCGACCGAAGCGTCTGCAGCCAGAGGGCCTCCTGCACCTCCGCCTCCTGGTCCAGGCGGGCGGCTTCGTCCTGCAGCGCCCAGCCGGCCTCCTTGTCCTCATCGGGTTGGTGCCCCTGAACCCCGGCGAGCAGCCGCTCCGCGCGCCGACGCAGGTCGGTGGCCCTGGCGCGCAGCTCCCCCTTTCCGGGCTCGAGATCCTCCGCCGCGGTGAGCTGGACCTCGGCCCTGGCGCGCCGCTCGGCCCCCTCCAACCAGTCCTGCAGCGCCCGCGCGAACACCGACGCATCGGCAGGACGTTCCCTGGGATCCCGTGCCCTCGCGCGATCGGCCAGGGCGCGCATGGCGGCGGACTCGCGGCCTGCCCGCGCGAGGATGTCGTGGAGCATCACACCCAACGAGAACACGTCGGTCGGCGGACCCAGGGCATCACGCTCGCCGCGGGCTTGCTCGGGCGACATGTAGCGGCGCGTGCCGAGCACCATCCCCTGCTGCGTGAGCCCCTCCGACGGCGCCACCTCGCCCACCGCCTCGGCCTCCACCTCGCCCACTCGCCGCGCGATTCCCCAGTCCAGAACCATCACCTCACCGAACGCCCCCACCATCACGTTCCGCGGCTTGAGGTCCCGATGGAGCACACCATGGCTGTGGGCGTAGGCGACCGCCTCGACCATGCGCAAGAGCAGGCCGAGGGCCCGGCGCAGCGACACCCCGTCGCCGCTCCACAACGCCTGGTCGAAGGTCTGGCCACGAACCACCGGCATGGTGAACCACAGCTGTCCGTTGGCGAACGCGCCGTGGTCGATCACGGAGACAATGCCCGGATGCTGGAGCAACGCCGGAATGCGCACCTCGTTGCGGAATCGGGCCAGGGCGACCGGCGACCCGAGCCGTTCAGGGCGCAGGACCTTCATCGCCAGGTCGCGCTCGAGGTGCCGGTCCCACACCCGCCGCACATCCGCCGAGGCCCCAGCGCCGAGCAGCCCTCGGTCCTCGTAGCGGCCAGTCCCGCCCACCGGGGCCCACGGCGCCGCGTCGGGTGCGCGGCCGGCTCCCGCGTGCATCGGCTCGTCAACGGTGTTCCCGATGGCGAGGTCGATCAGATCCCGCAGCTCCCCCTCGGCGACCGACCCCAATCCATGCCGCCTCAAGAATGCCTGGAGTCCGGCCTCCATGTCAGACGGTCTCGATTGACACGCGGCCGGTACCGAGGCGCAGCTGTCGCGTGGCCCGCCGACGCTCGATCAGCGCTGGCGCATCCACTACGTCCAGCTTGCTGATCGCGTCGCGCGCCCTGAAGATCTGCACGTTCACATGTAGCTGCTCGAGGCCGAGCATGCGGGCGAGGTCGTCGGCGTAGACCCAGCCGTCGTCCACGAGGCGCTGACGGGCCAGCGTGAGCAGCAGGTAGTTGTGGGACCGACTTCCCAATGAAACGGCGCCATCGGCGCCCCGAACGGTGAGCTCGACGAACTCCTCGTCGGCGCTGACCGCGAAGTGGAACTGGAAGTCCAGCAGGCTGCGGCACGCGCGCTCGGCCGTGACTGTGGCGTCGAGCCCCGTGGGGAGGTGCAGGGTCCAGGTGCGCCCGGCCACGACGACCACCTCGCCGTCCCGGGCCGAGGTCTGCTGGTCCTCGTGCTCGATGATCCACTCGTCATTGCCCAGGCCGAACACGTAGGGAAAGGGGTCGCTCCCGGGGAACCGGAGCATTCCGTCCCGCTCGACCACCACCCGACCGGAGGCGGCCTCGCGCGCGGCGGCCACGGGCGCGGACACGTCCACCAGGGTCCACGCCTGTGCATCGCTGCCGAAGCCGATGTGGGCTCCGACCTGGAGCACCACCTCCTGGCCGGGCGGCACCGGTTGCCCGTCGCAGGTGGTGCCGTTGCGGCTGCCCAGGTCGCGCAGCCCCCAATGGTCGTCCGCCCAATACAGCCGGGCGTGCTCGCTCGACACCCGCCGGTCCTGGATGCGCACGAAGCACCCCGCGGCCCGCCCGATCAAGCAATGGGCGGGCAAGGTGATCACCCGCCCTGTGTCGTCGCTCGCCAAGATGCCCATGGATTGCTCCCGGCACGACTGTAATGCACGCCGTAACATCTGGTGATGCGTCGTCATCGGGCCCCGCGAGGGCCTGAGGTACAACCACGCGGACCGACGCGCCGGCGTGGCGCGACCGGCTCCGCTCCCCTTTATGCAACCCAGCCCGGCGCCGAAGGTGTGGCCCCGGACCTTGTTCCCCTGTCCCCCAAAGGAGTCCCAGATGAGCCTCTTCGACAAGCAGATATCGCCCGGAACCCATGGAATCTTCGATCTGAACGGCTCGGGCCTCCTGGGGAACACCCCCCTCGGCCTGGTGCACATCACCAGCGCCAGCGGCATCACAGCGCGGGAGGTGTGGCTGTGGAAGACCTCGTCCAGCGTCTTCCCACACGACTTCGCCCTGAAGTGGGGGGCGCCCGAGTCGGGTGGCCAGCCGATCAGCCCACGCAGCCCAGGCTGCTTCGACTACGAGGAGCAAGCCCTGCCCGCGAACCCGAGCTCGGCGACGGTCGAAGCCGACGGCAACACCTATCGGGTGTACGCGGTCACGCTGAACGACGAGACCACGATCCGCGGCTACCTGCAGCGGCGCATCGCGGACGGCCAGCTGATCTGGTTCATGTTCACCGACTACGTGAGCGACGGACGCATCGACTTCTCCCAGGGCGACGCGCTGCTCTTCAAGCGACACACCGCCTCGGTGGGCACGGTGAGCTGCCACAAGGCCCAGTGCAACCGGATCGCCTCGATGTGAGAGGCTCCGCAATCGCATCGAACGGAACACGGTTGACCGCGTTGTCTGAGCAGCCCGGAGCGACCATGCGTTCGATCATTGTGCTGGCAGGTGTGCTGTTCTCGACCGTGGCCGCGGCCGCTCCTCAGCTCGCGGTCCGCGCCTCGTTCGGGGCCGGCGCCGGGGGCGCCTACCCGGTGGGGTTTGCGCACTCCTTCAGCACGGCGCTGGTGATGTCCGAGACCGCCAAGGGTCATCCGGAGCTCGTGCTCCAGTCGATCTGGGCCCCTGGCCTGGAGCTCAACGACTACGGCATCGGCGCCCGGATCCCGGTCGGCCGGCTGTCGATCGCCGCGCATGCCGGGGTGGAGCTGGTGCGCTTCGTCAACACCGGCCGGGAGCCCAGCAGCGCACGGCCCTTCGTGGACGGCGGCGCGTCGCTGGAGGTGCTGCGGCTGTTCCCCATCGCCGACACCGAGGCACACGCGATGGCCATCGGGCCCACCGCCGCTGGGGGGTGGTCGCCGGGGGCTGCCGAGGCGCCCGGCTGGGGCCGCGGTGGGGTGGAGCTGCGGTTTGGCGCGGGCGGCTGAGGGGCGGGGGCAGACCGGCGATCATCGCCGGTCTCGCGAGCGGCGACAGACCGGCGATCGGTCCCGCTGTAGCCCTTGAACACCGCCCGGGCGGCCCTCACGTCGGGCGGGTAGGCCTCGCCACCGGCCCGTCCAGCCTTTGCCTTGTCCACCCGTTCCCTGATCGGCGCGACGTCCATGGCACTACTCCTTGTCAGAGCAGAAGAACCAGACCAGGCCAGCATGGCAGGGGGCTAGGGCGAGGATGTACGGTCCATCTCGGCGAGGAGCCACCGGACGGCACACTGTTCATGTTCCGGAACCGGCGAGCAACGGGCGATGAAGCTCCTGATGTGGACGCACGGCGGGTTCCGCCGCGTGGCCGGCAGGGCCGGCACCGTACGCCGTCTACGGGTGGCCGGTGGGCCCCAGTCGCGTCGCGTCCAGAGCCCAGGGTCTCCGAACTCGCGGAACCCGCCGTGACACACAGCGGCAACGCCTGACACAGCGCGAGGCGCGCGCACGCCCGCGCCGTGTCACGAGGGGTATTCCATGACGCCCACCCCCACCGAGAAGACCTGCGCCACCTGCGGCCGCCGCATCAGCTGGCGGCCGTCGCTCGCCGAGCGCTGGGAGGAGGTGCGGAACTGCTCGGCGGCGTGCCGCGCGCGGCGACTCGGCGCACTGGACCGCGCCCTCGAGGCCGCCATCGCCGACCTGCTGGCTGCGCGCGCCAGCGACGCCACCGTCTGCCCGTCCGAAGCCGCCCGGGCGGTACGACCCGAGCGGTGGCGCCCGCTGATGCAGCGGACCCGCGACGCCGCCCGGCGCCTCGTGGCGGCGGGCCAGCTCGAGATTGTCCAGCAGGGCCGGGTGGTCGACGCCTCGACCGCCAAGGGCCCGATTCGCCTCCGGAGGCGACGGTGACCCTGCCCGAGCACCTCGACGAACGCACCACCCGCCTCGGCGCCCTGCGGGCCGACGGCGAGCACGTGGTGTACTGGATGCGCACCGCCGTGCGCGGCCACGAGAACCCGGCCTTGGACGTTGCGATCGCCGTGAGCAATGCCACCGGGCGGCCGCTGCTCGTCTACCACGCGGTCTCCGAGCGCTACCCGTTCGCGTCGGACCGGCACCACACCTTCCTGCTCGAGGGCGCGCGCGACGTCGCCGAGGAGCTCGCCGGGCGCGGCATCGCCTACGCCCTCCACGTGGAGCGGGACGGCCACCGCGGTCCGCACCTCCGAGCCCTGGCCGATCGGGCCGCGCTGGTGGTGACCGAGGACATGCCGGTGGCGCCCCTCGCGGGCTGGACGCGCGCGCTGGCGGCGTGCGCACCGGTGTGGCTGGTGGACACCGCCTGCGTGGTTCCGATGCCGCTGGTCGGCCGCGCCTACGACCGGGCCTATGCGTTCCAGCGCGCCACCGCGCCCCTGCGCGCCGGGCGGGTGGAGCGCCCCTGGATCGACCTCGCGCCCCAGGTCGAGCCGTCCGCGGTCCGCCTCCCGTTCACCCCGGTCGATATGGCCACCCTGGACATTCCCGCGCTGGTCGCGGCCTGCGCCATCGACCACAGTGTGGGCCCGGTGCCGCACACGCGGGGCGGCAGCGCGGCCGGGTATGCCCGGTGGGCGGCGTTCAAGCAACGCGGACTCGGGTCGTACAGCGCTCGGCGGAACAACGCCGCCGACCCGTACGGGGTCAGCCGCATGTCGGCGTACCTGCACATGGGCTTCGTCTCACCGCTGCGACTCGCCCGCGAGGTGGCGAGCACGGGTGGCGCGGGCGCGGCGAAGTACCTCGATGAGCTGCTGGTCTGGCGGGAGGTCGCCTACGCGTTCTGCCGCTTCGCGCCCGCCCACGACACCGTGGCGGCCCTGCCGGGCTGGGCCCGCGCGACGCTTGCCCTGCACGCGACCGACCCCCGGCCCGCTCTGCCGGACTGGGAGACCCTGGCCCGCGGACGCACCGGCGACCCGCTGTGGGACGCCGCCCAGCGCTCGCTGCGGGTGCACGGCGAGCTGCACAACAACGTGCGGATGACCTGGGGCAAAGCGCTGGTTCAGTGGACGCCCGACGCCGGGACCGCCCTCCGGCAGCTCATCGACCTCAACCACCGCTACGCGCTCGACGGGCGCGACCCCGCCTCCTACGGCGGCCTGCTGTGGTGCCTCGGCGGCTTCGACCGTCCGTTCAGCCCCGCCCAGCCGATCCTGGGCGAGGTGCGGCCGCGGCCGACCGAGGCCCACGCCCGCCGCCTCGACCTCGGCGCCTACCGCGCCCACGTCGGGAGACCGCTACGCAAAGATCCGCCTCGAACACTCGTGATCGGTGCCGGCATCTCCGGCGCCGCTTGCGCGCGCGCGCTCACCGAACACGGCTACCCGGTGGTGGTGGTCGACAAGGCCCGGGGCCCGGGCGGGCGCATGGCCACCCGCCGCTCCGAGAGCGGGCCGTTCGACCACGGTGCCCAGTACGTCACCGCCCGCGACCCGGCGTTCCACCACCGCATGGAGGCGTGGGCGGCGCAGGGTGTGGTGGCGCCCTGGCCGGCGCGGTTCGTGACCGTGGACGGCGGCGAGGTCGTCCCCAACGCGCCCGACACCCCGCGGTGGGTCGGCACGCCGTCGATGAGTGCGGTCGTGAAGCACCTCCTCACCGAGGTGGACGTGCGCACCGGCGTGCGGGTCGCGCAGCTCTGGCACGACGCGGGCTGGCACGTGCGGGCCGAGGCGGCGGAGCTCGGGCCGTTCGACGCGGTGGTGGTGTCGGTGCCCGCGCCCCAGGCGGTGGCGCTGCTCGACGCGGCGCCGGAGCTGCGGGCGGTGGCCGCACGGGTGGGCGTCGCCCCCTGCCACGCGGTGATGGTGACGCTGGACGCGCCGGCACCGGTGGGCTGGGACGCCGCCAAGGTGCGGGGCGACGGTCCGCTCGCCTGGGTCGCGCGGGACAGCAGCAAGCCCGGACGACCGCCTGGCGAGCGGTGGGTGCTGCACGCCTCGCCATCGTGGTCCACGGGCCACCTCGAGGACCCGGCGGAGGACGTCGCGGCGGCGCTGGTGGCGGCGTTCCGGGCGCTGACCGGCGCGCCGGCGCCGCGCTCGGCCGTGGCCCATCGGTGGCGGTATGCCCAGGTGACCGAGCCGGCGGCGCTCGGCTGGGACCCGCGGGGGCTCGTGCTCTGCGGCGACGGCGTCGGCGGCGGCAAGGTAGAGGCCGCGTGGCGGTCTGGGGTGGCGGCCGCTGGGCGTCTCATGGGGGCGTTCGGGGCGGCAGCGCCCGACACGTGGGGGGCCTAGTTGTGCGGAGCCCGCACGCGGGCCGCCACACCACAGCCCGTCGGCGTATGACCCCCCTGGGAGACACGATGCCCGGACGCGATCTGCTCGACTCGATCCCCCGACCGACCGTCCTGCCCACCCGACGGGGGCCGAACCGGGGCGATGGCCAGACCGTCTCTCTGTCCGCCCTGCCCGCCAGTGAGCGGGTCCGCGTGCGCACGCTGTACGCCTTCCTCGTCGACCTCCAGCACAAACTGGACCCGTGCGCCGACGACCCGGCCGCGGCGTTCGCGGCGGTCGCAGCGCTCGACGAGGCCACCGTGGGCGCGGTGTTCGACACCGCTCAGTCCCTCGGCGTCGACCTGCAGGGCGCGACTGGAGAGGTGCGCAAGGCCATGCACGACGTGCGCGGCGGCAGCCTCACCGCGCTGCTCACCCACGTGGACCTCATCCACGACGGCATCGCCGGCCCGGTGGACGCGGAGCGGGTTCACCTGCTCGTCCGCGACCACCTGAAGATGATGCGCAACGCGCTGTTCGACCTCGACCCGGACCGGTACACCGCCGACCTGGTCGACCGGGAGCACGGCATGGACCTGCTCCGCGCCAAGTGGACGCGCACCACCTGGCCGGTCGCCGGTCGGCAGGCGCGGGTGCACCTGGACAGCGATTTCGCGGGCTCGGTGAGTGAGCGGTGCATGGAGTTCTCGTCGCTCGATCGCGTTCTGTACAACTTGGTAAACAACGCGGGCCGGTTCGCCGCGGACGGGCAGGTGACGCTGATCGCCGACGCCGTCGACGCCGCGCGCGACACCCACCTCCGGTTCGCCGTGATCAACCCCGTCGGACCCGACCAGTCCGCCGCGCTGCGCGCCCGGTTCGGCGGCGACCTGAGTACCGTGTTCGAGGGCGGCTTCACCACTGGCGGCCACGGACTGGGTACCCGGATCTGCGCCGACCTCGTCCGCCACGCGTACGGCCTGGTGTCGGTCCAGAAGGCGCTGACCCAACACATCCTGGGCGCGGAGCTCGTGGCCGACCACTACGTGGCCTGGTTCCACTGGCCCGCGATGCGTGCCGGATGACCGCCGTCCTGCTCTGGACCCGCGACCCCGGCGCGCGAGACACCATCCCGCTGGTGTTGTCCCGCATCGGCCAGACCTTCGTGCGGTGCGACACGCTCGCCGGCGTCGTGGGGGCGGTGCTCGCCGACACGGAGCCCACGATGTTGGTCCTCGGACCGAGCTTCACCGAGGAAGACGCGCGCACGATCCGCCACACGCTGGTGGAGCGGACCCGCCGGCCGGTGACAGTGGTGGTGCTCGAGGACGCGTCCGACCCGCTCCCGCCCCGGCTGGTGCTCACCCGCGAAGGCGACCCGATCCGCCTGCGAATCCCAGTACGGCCGCGCACGCTGCGCGAGGTAGTCGACGCGTGGCGCAGCGAGCTGTGACCGCTCAGTCGAGCCGGCGGGTCAGTCCGTCTCAGTGACGCCGGCAGTACCCCGCCCGCGCCGTGAGCGAGGGCCTGCCCGCGCAGGGCCGATATCGCACACCGACAGGCGGGTGAGGTCCGGATGCGCCGGTGTGCGGTTGTGGGTTGTGAATAGGGTTTGAACAGGTAACCCCAACGCAGGGGGTTCCCATGTCGACCTTGCCGGATGTCGCCGAGACCACCACCACCGCCCCATCCACCTGGGCCACCGACCGCCTCAGGCTGGGCCAGACGAATGTGGGCTTCTGGGTGGTTATCGCAGCATCACTGGTCGTCGTGGGGGATCTGCCGGCCGCCGTCGACTCGGGTGTCGGCGCGTGGGCGGCAATCGCCGCGGCGCAGGTCGCGATCCAGCTCCCGTTCGATGTGGTCGGCGGGTATTCGCTTCCTCTTCGCCATGGTCGCTGGCTGGGAGGCCTGGACGCCTGGGCTGCGGAGTGGGCCCGGGGGGCGGTCGTGTCCTGGGGCCTGGTCACGGGCGTCGGCGCGTCCACCCTCGCGGTGGGTGGCGCGGGTGGGTCGGCGGCAGCGGTCGCCTGGCTCGCCGCGGTCGGCGTCGGCATGGTCGCGGCGCAGGGGCTGCTCGTACAGCTGGTCGCCGGGCGCCGGGCGGCACCGCTCGGCGCGGCCACGGCGAGTGTGTTCCGCGGCATCGGCCTCGACCCGGACCGGGTCCGCGTGCTCGACGTCGCGGACCGGGGGTTCGTGGGCGGCTGGGTCGGCGCACCGGGGGCCGAGCGGTTGATCCTCCCGCGCCGCTGGCTCGGTGGCGGCGACGCCGAGCTGACCGTGCTCGGGCTGCGCCGACAGCTCGCGGTCGCCACCGGCGCCCGCGCGTGGGGAGTGCTCGGGGCGCTGGTGTTCAACGTCGTCGGGCTGGTCGGCGCCGCTTGGCTCACTGGAGCCGACCTGTCCCGGGTCGACGGTCTGCTCGTGTTCAGCGCGGCGTTCACGCTGTGGAGCTTCCTCGGGTTGCTCACCCTCCCGACGGTCAGCCGGCGAGGGGTGGTGGCGCTCGATCGGGCGGTGGTCGAGCGGGCCGGGTCGCGCCCGCTGGTGGAGCGGGTGTTCACCCGACTGGACCATGATCAGGAGGACGAGCCCGTTCGCGCCGGCTGGATCGAGACGATCTTCCATCCGGTGCCGTCCGTCGCGTCACGGTCGGCGGCGCTCCGCGCATCAACGGGCCCCGGGCCCGGCGCGCCGTGGCGGGTGGCCCGGACGGCACTGTTCGTCGGGTGGGGTCAGCTGTCGTGGCTCAGCCGCGCCGTGCACTGCAACTGCGGTCGCCCGGTGCTGTGGGCGTTGCCACCGGGCGACTGACCAACGGACTCGGGCGTCCACGGGGAGCACCGCCAGCGAACGGTCCTGGGTGAACGCATCCGCGCCATAGAGCTGCACCAGGCCGGGCCAGTCCCGCAGCGTATCACCGCCGCCCGAAGATCTCTCGGAGGGTGAACCCCGACCAGACGCCAGGCCAAGCCGGCGTGACGGCGCACGCGCAACCCTTCGACTCGCCATCGGCGGGTACGGCGGTGTCGTTGCACTCCAGTGGCAGATCGGCCCACCCGTCGGGGTACGCCACCCAGGTCGTGGCGACGAACCGGCCGCACGCCCCCACCGCGGTGACCTCCGCCACCAGCCCGCCCCAGACGACATCGGCACCGCCTTCGGCGAACTGCAGCCCGTCGACCACGCCCACGTCCTGGCGCGGTGGGTCGACGGTGAAGGTGGCGATGCGCCCAGTGGCGACACCGTCGGTGAAGTACTGGCCCGTGTAGCCGTACCCGGTGTATCGCTCGTCGTCGATCAGCCGAATGACGAGGGTCTCGGGGACCGCCGCCCCGGTGCGCCGCACCGCGAGGTCCACCTGGGTGGCATGGTCGCAGTCCAAGCAGCTGCCGAACCCGGCCTGATCCACCGTGAACGCCAGCGCATCGCACTCGGGCAACTGCTCCGTGTTCGGGTCTGGGCCAGGGCGCCTGACCCGCCCTTCGCAGAACTGCGCGTGGTATGCCGGTTGAATCCACGCCACCTCGTCGAGCGTGAACCCGGACCACCTCGCCCACTCCGCGAGCCCGTCCACCCGCATGTCGGCGACCCACACCGTGTTCGCCTCAGCCACCACCCGGGCGACCAGCGAAGGGTCGTCGTGCGCTACGAGGTGGCCCACAGCACAGTGTGTGCCGTGGTCGTCCACGAACATCGGCATCCGCGGCCCGTCCGGTGACACGAAACCCCGCGGCGGCTGAGTGTGACGCGCATGCGGGCCCACCGACTCTGGCTGGGGAAACGCGCCGGCGCGAGCATACGCCTCGAGCGCGTCGAGGTGGGCGAGACGTCGCGCGCGAGTGGCCCGGTCGAGGCTCGCCGGCGTGTCGGCCCGCAGGGCGGAGGCGACTGTGAGCAGGTGGTGCTCCACCACCGGGTCGCCGGCCAGCGCGGCGGTGCACAGGAGCACGGCGCACAGCTGAAGGAACACCACCCGACACACGCGATCTCCACGGCCCGGTCGAGAGAATTCTGAACCTTCTCCCTAATGAGTAAGCAAACGGCGCTCAGAGCGCTACGGGTGTCCCGCCTCGACTATGTCGCAGGTCGGCCTGAACAGGTGGCACGCGCACCCCAGGAGCGAGCGGGCCGAGCGCCTGGGACACCCGTCGTTCAGCGGGCTCGGCACTCGGAGTGGGCGACAGCGACGGGCGCCGGCCGCTGCGCCGGTGGTGACGCGCAGAGCCATCAGGGACACGGGCCTCCGGGCGGAGTCTCCGAGACACGGAGTTCGACACCTGACCGCGTAGGTCCGTCAACTTCAAGCCCGCGGTGCACAGCCCGCCGCCCGAGCCCTTGCCATCCACCTGCTTGAGGGGCCTTCTCCGCGTGGACGTGCGGCCCCATCGCCCGCTGACGAACCTGCGCAGTTCCACCCGGGCACAGCCCAACCCCGAGCAGTGCGTCGTGGGTCGGTTCGGCGGACCGGGTCGCCAGCCTCGGTTCGAATCGGAGGCGCCTCGCGCCCCGCGGCGGGCGTTGCAGTGGGGCCGTCAGAGGGATCGCCCCCCAACCGACGCCCCTGGCGATGATGCGCCAATTACGCGCCTATGACGGGCAACATCAGGCGCTTCGGGGCGCGGCCGCCGCTCGCGCAGGAGCGATCACCCGGAAATTTCCGCCGCCGCGTGAGCCGGAGCGTTGAGCGCACGCCTGTCTTCGCCCTACCGTGGACCCACGTCACCCAAGTCCCCGGAGCGGCCATGCGCCACGGCCTACGAACAATCGCGTCGATCACGGCAGCCCTGTACGCCGTTGCACTCCCACACTCAGCGGTCGCTGGCGACGATGACCTCCCGCCGCAGTTCATGAGCCTGTCGGTCACCGGAGATGGCGTCACACCGGGCTCGAGCCAGCTCCTGGCATCGCTCGCGGTCGACGCTCGCCTCGCCGACCACGGGGTGAGCGCCGGAGCCAGCGGGGAGCTCAGCTATGGGATCGGGCTCGAGCTGCCGCCTGCCCTCCTGTCGCCGGAGTTGTCGCTGACGTACAGCAGCGGCGCGGGCCCGCAGAGCTGGGTCGGTCGCGGGTGGTCGCTGTCCGCCGGCATGCGCATCACCTCCCTCGGCCCGCGGGAACAGCTCGGGGCCTACTCCGACACTCCCGATGCCGTGCGGGTGAGCGGCGGCGGGCTGTCCGGCCTCCTCATCCCAGATGGCCTCGGC
>JBLFXJ010000053.1:0-32325 GCA_047609825.1 Myxococcota bacterium | reverse complement strand
GAAGGCCTTGCGGTCGCGGGTGGGCACACGCGGTCGCAGCCCTTCCATCCCGTGCAGGCCGGCGCGCGCGAGTTCGGCCACGTGTCGCTGGGCGTCGACCAGCGAGGGGTGCGCCCAGGACGTGATGCCGCCGTGTTCTCTCGCGATCCGGATCGTGTCGACCAGGCTCACGCCGAGGGTTGGAACGGCGCCTCGGCTGCGGCCGAGGTAGCGCTCGAAGGCGTCGCGCTTGCTGGCTGCGTGGCCAGCGGCGACCAGCTCCTGAGCGAGGTGGTGGCGTGTGAGGGCGCGCTCGCCAGCGACGGCGGCTGTGTCTGCGCGGGGAACGGCCAGTCCGAGGGCGTCGGCGATGGCGTCGTAGCGTGCGGCACGGGCGCGGCACTGCTGCCGGCAGAAGTCTCGGAAGCCCTGCGGTATGGCTCCAGGGAAGTACACGAGGAGGTGGTACTCCCGGCCCCCCAGTACGCCCGTGAGCTCCGCGCCAGCGATCAGGTACACCGAGCGCCCTGCGGCCGCATGCACCCCATGGGGGAGGGTGGTGCCGAGGTCGTGGTCGGTGAGCGCGACAACGTCGAGGCCTCCGGCGGCACACCGGGCGATCACGTCATCGGGAGCGTACCGCCCGTCGGAGCGTGTGCTGTGAAGGTGCAAGTCGAAGCGTGTGTTCGGGCGGACCTTCACGTCGCTGAACCAGCCGGCACGCGGAGGTCGGTCTGTGGCGGGCGGCTCAGATGATGACAACGGCGCTCCTGTGTCTTGGCCTGCCACGCTGTATGGCGGGGTGACGGAGACCCGCGAGAATGCGCCCGTATTTCCGTGCCCAAGGCGGGTCATCGGCTGGAGTCGACCGTCGCGAACGCGCCACTGTTGCGCAGGTGCGTGGCGATTGCGGCAAGAGGGTTGTCGGCATCGCGGGAGGCCTCGAGGAGCGCGTCCATGGCGAGCGTGTCAGCATGCGCGGCGACCAACAGTCGACCGCCGCTGTGTACCCTGTACGAGCCATCGCCCAGCGCGAAGTCTGCCTTGTCACTCGTTGATTGCGATGAGAGCAGCACCTGGGGACCGTCGTCGCTCTGCTCGATCACAGTGAGGAGGGCGGAGTCGGCGACGTCGAAGCTCGCCCAGTGGCCGTAGCGGCCGCTGACGAACTCCACCTCCAGGCCGTAGGGTGTGGCGATGGCGACAGGTGCGAACACCGTGGTGCGGAGGAGGATGAGCAACAGGGCCGCGAGTGCCATGACTCCGAGCCACAACCCCCGCGCCGAAGGCGGCTCTGGCAGACGGGCGGGAAGCTCTCCCAGTCGGTCGACCACGCCCCAAGGGCGCAGCGCGGACTCTTGGAGCGCGTCGCGCGTGAGCGGCCCGAGCAGGCCCAGGCGGCTCCATGAGCCCGGACCCTCCACCACGGCTCCCCGGAGGAACTCGCGGCGGGGCATGCCAAGCTCGGCCGCCAGCACGAGCGTGCGGTCCACCACCTCGGCGCCGGCCGTGCCGACATCCATGATCAGCGTGTCGGCGCCGATTGAGAACGCTCGCGTGGGCAGCTCGGCGACGATCGCATCGCGGTGGCGGCGACCGTCTGGGTGGAACTGGACGGCAAGCGCCGTGACCCTGCCGGCGGGCCGGGCGCCGAGGGACGGTGGCACGAGGTCTTCGAGGGTGAGTACGCCTCGGCGGATCAGCCGGCGGGCTCGATCGCACCGCGTGCAGCCAGCCACATGCGTGCGGTGGGCGCCGTCGAGCACGTCGATCAGGGGCGGACAGACGGCAGCCGAGAACGCTGCGAGCCGCCCCAGCAGCCGGTCGAGGCGCGCAGGCTCCCATCGGTCCAGCGGCAGTCCGTCGACCGAGCCGGCCCGACGGACGATCTCGCGCAGCCCGCCACGGGATGCCTCGAGCGCGATCAGGTCCAGCTCCATGCGCTCCGCGAGACGGGGGAGCGGCCGATTGTCGGCATAGTGGTGCTGCAGGATCGCGCGGGACAATGGGGTGAGGGACCGCTCCAGGGCTCGTCGCCATCGGCTGGACACCGGCATCGCCCAGTCCTGTGGCCACGGGTCGGTGTCGGCGCCCGTGCGCGCCCGCTGGACGAGGCGCCGAGTGCACGCCTCAGAGATGTCTTCGGCGTGGGTGAGCGCCTCGCTCGGGGCGAGGTGCAGGATGGCGTGCTGACGCGCGTCGCGCAGGACGTCAGGACGCACCTTGACGCCCACAGACAGCAAGGTCCACGCGATTCGGATCGTGATCGCGGACCAGCCTCGCTGGGCAATGTCGTCGCTCGGCGGAGCCGGCGAAATGGGGAGGGCCATGGGGTCGGCCAGTCGGCGGGGGAGAGGAGGTTGGCAGTCTACCGACCGGGATCGTCTCCGTCCACCGTCTCTACCCTGACAGGCTCACGCAGCGAGTGCGGGTCGCCGGGTCGTTGCCGCTTCAGCTGCCTCGAGGAGGTCGTTCACAGCCTGTGCTGTCAGCGCCGATGCGAGCGCTTCGTCGCCGAACGCTGCCATGAACTCGTCGAAGTAGGTGGAGATGAGGACGCCGAGGTTGGTGTGGATGCTGTGGTTCATCATGGCGGTGTCTCCTGTGCCCGACAGTTGCTTTCGCAAAATCGGTGCCAACGGCCCGCAGGCGCGTCGACGCGCCGGGAACACGGGATTGTCCGTACTCTCTGGCTCGCACTCGGAGTGTATCGAAGACCTGTGTGACCAGATCTGGGACATTGTCATGGATTCCACGCAACGCGTGACGAGATGTCGCGCAGCGGGGTCAGCCAGGAGCGGGCCGTCGCCGGACGGCGCACAGCGTTGCGAGCCACACCTCCTGGCTGGCGTCGCCGAGGAGCTCCCGAACACAGGCCTGGGCGGTCGCGCCGGTGGTGACCACATCGTCGATGAGCAAGACCCTCCCGGGCACCGGGCGCCTGCTGCGGACGCGACCCTGGAGATTCTTCCTCCGCGCGCGAGGGGCTGGACTCGCGGACTGGCGTGGCCCTGGGCGACTGGTCAGCGCTCTGCATTCGGGCACGCCGCTGCGTTGTGCCACCGCTCTCGCCAACAGCGCGGCCAGGTGGAACCCGCGTCGCCACCGTCGGGTCCACGGCGTGGGTGCGGCGACGATGGCGTCGAATCCGCGGGCATCGACGCGCCGGGCCAGGGTCGCTGCCAGAGTCAGCGCCAGATGCCGGTCGGACTGCGTCTTGCAGCGCCGCACCGCCCGACCGAGGGGGCCGTCGTAGCCGCCCAGGGTGATGCAGCCGGCGAGCCCAGGTACGCGCAGAGGAGCGTGGTGAATGCCTCCCGGTGTGCACGCTGGGCACAGCAGTCCTCGGTGCAAGGTGTCGCACCCAGCGCAGCGGGTGGGGAGCAGCAGGTCCATGCCGCCCTGTCACCCGTTCGCCCGTGCTGGGGGAGGAAGCGGACGGCCTCAGATGGGCGTCGGACCGTGCGGCTTTTCCTCGACCTTCGAGAACCCGCTGGACTTCGCCTTGAACGTCTCGCGCTGCGCCTCGAGCCACTCGGACACCGCCGCCTCGCCCTCGACCGGCTCAGGCGTCATCGCTACGATGATCTCACCCTCGCCCTTGCACTTCTCGGCGGCATCCAGCCCCCACGCCCCCTCGAGCGTGGCGTCGAGGGTCGCGAGCACAGTGTCGGGAAACCTCGCACCAGACTCGTTGAGATCGCCGTAGTGGAACGTTGCCTGCTGCTTCCCATTCTTGCAGGTGACGAGCTCGTGGGCGACGGCCACGTAGGTGTAGCCGCCTGAGAACCGGCTCTTCCATCGATGCCGGGCCATCGCCTCGGACGTCGCGTCATCGCCCAGAGCGCGAAGGGTGTCGCGCACGGTGTCGATCACGGTGGGGCTGAGCGATGGAGCCAGTCGGACGAGTGTTTCCACCGACTTTTTCGCCGCCTTGGCGTCCATCCCGCCCAGCTGGCCCACGTTCGCTGCGTCCGCGAACGCGCGCACCACCAGGGATGCGTCCTGGCTGTCGGCATTGGCCGCGAGGGCGGCCTCGAGGCTCGGCAGTGCAGCGGCGCCGAGGTTGCGGGCGTAGACCTCGAGCAGGCCGAAGTATAGGCCGCGGTTGCCTCGCTCCTGGAGGTAGGGGTCGTTCAGGGCGTCGTTCAGGGTCGCGCGGTTGGCCTCCGTGCGGCAGTCCGCCAGCCCGCGGTACCAGCGGTCGTCCCAGAACCCCTTGCCCTCACGTTCGAAGGACGCGGCGAAGAAGTTGGCGACCTCCGCGTGCTCCCCGCAGGTGGCCCCCAAGAAGTCGATTGCCGTGGTGCGCTCTCCCGATTCGAGGGCGCGAATCCACTTCGCGACTGCGTCGTGCGCGCCGACATCCAGGGCGGCGAGGGCGGCATCGTTCCCATCGCGACCTGCGAGGGTGCGGGGCAGCGCCACGTCGGCCGACGCCTTGGCGGCTGCGGGGTCGCACCCGGCCAGCGCCAGGTAGGCGCGTGGCACGGCGACTGGGCTGGCCTCTGCGAGTTGGGCCTGGAGCGCCCCCACATCACAGGTCTGTGCGAACGCGGCCGAGACAATCCACCACAGCATCATCTGGACTCCTTGCTGGCTCTGACATGCACATCCAACCGATGAGTCGCCCGGTAGCGTCCCCATGGTCGACTCGGCAACCCTTGGTGACGGGCAGCTGCACGGTTAAGGCGGCGAGCCCATCACGGGCCGCGCCCGTCGTCGTTGTCGCTCAAACTCAGCTCTGGAGTTCCACCAATGAACGATCCGATTCGCGTCGCTGTCACCGGTGCCGCCGGGAATATCGGCTACTCGTTGCTCTGGCGCCTCGCGTCCGGCGACTGCTTCGGTCCCGACCAGCCCGTGATCCTTCAGCTCCTCGAGATCCCGCCGGGCATGCAGCGACTGCAGGGCGTGATGATGGAGCTCACGGATTCGGCGTTTCCGCTGGTTCACGGCATCATGGGCAGCTCCGACCCCGCGGAGGCCTTCGCCGGTGCACAGGCGATCTTCCTCGTGGGCTCGCGCCCGCGCTCCAAGGACATGGACCGCGCCGACCTGGTCGCCGCCAACGGCCCGATCTTCGTGGGCCAGGGCAAGGCGATCAACGATCACGCCGCGGGCGACGTGAAGGTGCTCGTGGTCGGCAACCCGTGCAACACCAACTGCCTGATCGCGCGCGCCAACGCCCCGAGCCTGTCGGGCAGGCAGTTCACGGCGATGACCCGCCTCGACCAGAACCGCGCCGTCGGCCAGATGGCCGCCAAGGCTGGCGTCGTGTCGGCGGCCGTGGAAGATGTGTTCATCTGGGGCAACCACTCGAACACGATGTACCCCGACCCCTCCGTCGCCTCGATCGACGGCAAGCCAGCTACGGACGTGTTCGACGCAGACTGGCTGCAGGGCGAGTTCCTCGCCACTGTGTCCACTCGCGGCAAGGCGGTCATTCTCGCACGCGGCGCCTCCTCGGCGGCCTCGGCGGCTTCGGCGGCCGTAGACCACATGCGGGATTGGTGGCAGGGCTCGGACGATCGCATCGTGAGCGTCGCGCTGCCCTCCGAGGGTTGGTACGGCGTGCCCGAGGGCCTCGTGTTCTCGTTCCCCTGCCGGTGTGAGGGCGGAGAGCTGCACGTGGTCGATGACCTGGAACTCACCGACTTCGCCAAGGCCAAGATCGCCGAGAACGTCGCTGCGCTGCAGGAAGAGCGGGCCGCGGTCGCCGACCTGCTCTGAGTTCGAGTGGGGCAATGCTGTCCCACATGGCTCGCGGGTCTGCGGCAGTAATGTCGCGACTCGCGATTGCCTGCCGCTGCTTCCTTGACAACCTGCAGTGCGATAGGGCATCTGCCATCATGTGTCACGACGTTCCCGTGACACGTGTCTGGAGGCCTCATGACCCGCTCGGTGCTCTGCAGTCTTGTGCTGCTCTCGGCCTGCTCGGAGTTCAACATCTCTTCGAAGAACGAAGCCGAAGAGGTGCCCGCCCCAGACATCGAGGTCGACCCGCCCGAGCTGTCCTTCGGTGCCTGGCCCTCCGGGGCCGAGGCCGTGGAGACCTTCACGATCTCCAACGTCGGAGATGGGCCATTGGAGCTCGACCGCGTGGTGATCGACGTGGGCGAGGCGTTCTCCATCCTGACCGATGTGAGCGGCGTCATCCTCGGGCCGGGTGAGAGCACGCCGGTCGATGTGTCCTTCACGCCGCTCGAGGCCAACCGCAACGAGGGGCGGGCGCTGGTCCTGTCGGACGACCCCGCTGATCCGGAGCTCCCGGTCGACCTGGTCGGCCGAGGCGCGGTGCCCGAGCTGCTGATCGATCCTCCATCCTATGACTTCGGTACCGGCGTCATCCCCTGCGACACCGTGCTCGACCTTGCGCTCACCAACGTTGGCGTCGAAGACCTCGAGATCTACGGTGTCGGGTTCGAGGGCGACCAGATGGTGCTCAACGAGGCGCTCGACCTGCCGGTCGTGCTCGCCCCCGAGGAGAGCGTGCCGGTCCAGGTCGTGTACAGCCCCGCGGTGATCGGCGCGGCCTGGGGCGAGCTGACGGTCGACAGCAACGACCCGCGTGGCCTCGTGGTCGGCGATCAGCGTGGCGAGACGACCTACGGCTCCACCAACGTGGATGGCTTCGAGATCCCCGAGAACCCGCCAGTAGACATCCTGTTCGCTGTCGACCAGTCGTGCTCGATGGCCGATGATCAGCGGCGCCTCGCGACGGCGTTCGGTGACTTCATCGCCGAGATCGACGCTGTGACCGGTGGCTGGCAGATCGGTGTGGTCACGCTCGACCACGGCTGCTTCAACGGCGGCATCCTGCGGAACTCGACGCCCGACTACTACGGCAAGTTCGAGATCGCGGTGTCGGAGAGTGGGGGCCTGTTCGACACGGCACTCACCGAGTCGTTGCTGCAGCTCTCGGCCAAGGCCGCTGGCAAGGCTGGCGGCGGTGAGTGCAACGAGAGCTTCCTCCGGCCCGACGCTCTGCTCCATGTGATCGTCGTGTCCGACGAGCGTGAGCAGTCGGGTGATCCCGAAGGCTACGTCGCGCAGATGCAGGGTATCAAGGGTGATCCCAACCTGCTCAAGGTGTCGGCGGTGGTCGACATCGACGCGAGCTGTGGCGACCAGGGCGCCGACAACGGCTCCGCTGGGTACGCGGGCGCGGTCGCAGCCACGGGCGGTCTGATGCTGGACATCTGCAACGACGCGTGGGGCGCGCGTGCCGATGAGCTGGCGGTGGCTTCGTTGTCCGGGATCGGTCGATACGCGCTGAGCGGCGACCCCGAGGTCGACACCATCGAGGTGTTCATCGATGGCGAGCCCATCCTCTCCGGGTGGAGCTACGACGCGAGCGACAACTCGATCGTCCTCGACGCCGAGCTCGATGGCGGTGAGTTCATCGAGGTGTCGTACGAGGCGTTCGCCGACTGCCGCTGACCGCGTCGCTCCTACAGGTTGTCGGGCGCTGACCTGCCGCTACAGTGTGGGGGGAGGTTCGCGATGCGTCGGTCGGCCTTGTGTGCGGCGCTGCTTTCGGGCTGTACCGGGACCGAATTCCAGATCAAGTCCCACAACGACGCCGAATCGGCGCCGAGCCCCGCGGTGTCGGTGTCCCCGACCTACCTGGACTTCGGGGAGCGGTCCACCCGAATCCCGGAGCCGCCGCTTCCGTTCTGGGTGACCAACACAGGTGCCGCACCTCTCGAGGTCGACCGCGTGGAGCTGGAGTTCGGGGATGGCTTCTCCATGCTCACCCGAGTGTTCGAGCACGCTCTCGAGCCGGGCGCGAGCATCGAAGTGGAGGTGGGCTTCGAGCCGACCCACCCGTTCGTCACCGATGGGCGCGTCCTGGTGGTCTCCGACGATCCCGAGCGACCGCGGGTCGAGGTCTCGCTTCAGGGGGCTCGGCGCGACCCCGTTGCTCGTGATCGATCCTCCCGGACTCGATCTCGGCGAGACCCTCCTCCCGTACACCACCGAAGGCCATCCTGTTCGACGGCGAGGCCATCGTACTCGTGGAATCCCCGGAGCTCCCGCTCACGCTCCCGCCCGGCATCGGCGCGCCCGTGCGGGTGAGCCACGTGCCCGACGATGTCGGCGCGGGGTGGGGCAGGTTGTCGGTGATCTCGAATGATCCCATCGCCGAGAAGACCGCCGAGATCGCCGCAGAGGCTGCAGTGCTGCCGCCGGTGACCATCGATGTGATCGGCACCGAGTCGAAGCCGGTGGACGTGTTGTTCGCGGTGGACCAGTCCGGGTCGATGAGTGATGACCGGGACCGGCTCGCCGCTGGGTTCGAGACCTTCATCAGCACCGTGGGCTCGGTCACGGAGGGGTGGCAGGTCGGCGTGGTCACCCGTGACGACGGGTGCTTGAACGAGGGCATCCTCGATGCGGGCACCCTGGCTACGAAGCCGCATTCCATCGTGCGGTCGACGGCTTCGGGGGCGCGCTCACCGAGGCCCTGGTCCAGCTGTCCGCCAATGCCGTAGACGCGGCGGCAGGCGGGTGCAACGACGGTTTCCTCCGAGAGGGCAGCCCGCTGCACGTGATCGTGGTGTCCGATGAACCCGAGCAATCGGGCGATACTACACGGCACCTCGAGCGGATCTTCGCTGGAGCCGGCGGCGAGGAGAACGTCGTGGTGTCGGGCGTCGTGGCGTCGAGCTGCGGAGACGACACCGGATACGGCGGCGTGATCAGCCGAACCGATGGCCTGAAGATCGACATCTGTGACGAGTCGTGGGACGATCCGGTCGACGAGCTCGCGCTGCGCTCACTCGGCGCAGCGAACCATGTCGTGCTGGAGTCCTCGCCGATCCCGTGGACTGTGGAGGTCACGATCGATGGCGTCGTGACCAGCGACTGGCGGTTGGACCGTGACGTGGTGTACCTGATGCGGCCAATGGCTGGCGGAGAGCTGATCTCCGTGCGCTACACGCCCTGGGCTGAGTGCACCTGATCCTCACACCCGCGGGATACGAAAGCTCCCGGGCGGCTCTTCATCGAAGCGCGGAAACGTTGGCGGCCGCGGGGACTTGGCCTTGGCCGGCTGCCGGGGGGCGTCGGGCGCCGCGGGTCGCTTTGGCATTGGGTCTGTGGGCATGTTCACTCCGAGGTGCCTATTTTAAGTATTTGGGGTATCGATTGCTAGTCCTTGGTCCAACGTGACGGATAAGTGGGCGTGAATCCCGGGGTTGTTCAATGATCGTCGATCTGCGTTCCGACACTGTCACGTGGCCCACATGGGCCATGAAGACCGCAATGATGAACGCTCCGCTCGGCGACGACGTGCTCGGCGACGACCCCACGGTGAAGCGCCTCGAGGCGCGGACTGCGGAGCTGGCGGGGAAGGACTCGGCGTTGTTCGTCCCTTCTGGCACCATGGCCAACCTCCTGGCCATCCGATGTCACACCCGCCTGGCCGATGAGGTGCTCCTGCACCCCGATTCCCACCCGATCAACTACGAGGCGGGAGGCGCTGCGGCGTTCGCCGGCGTGCAACTCCGCGCGTTGGCTGGCCCGCGGGGGATGTTCACGGCGGACTCGGTGCGAGCTGCGCTTCGCGCTCCCGATCCGCATGTGGCCCCGGCCACCCTCGTGTGTGCCGAGGACACGACCAACCGGGGAGGCGGAGCGGTCTGGCCTCTGGCGCAGCTCGACGACGTAGGCCGATCGGCGCACGCGACCGGACTCGCCACCCACCTGGATGGCGCTCGGGTGATGAATGCGGTGGTGGCCTCCGGAGTGCCCCTCGAGCGGCGGGCGCACCACTGGGACACCGTGTCTTTTTGCTTCTCGAAGGGCCTCGGCGCCCCTGTGGGCTCCGTCCTGTGCGGTCCGGCACCGCTGATCGGGTTGGCGCACCGGATGCGCAAGCTGCTCGGCGGCGGGATGCGTCAGAGCGGTATGCTCGCGGGCGCTGCGCTCTACGCGCTGGACCACCATGTGGACCGGCTCGCGGATGACCACGCCCGCGCCCAGCGACTTGCCGACGGGCTCGCGGCCCTCGGATTGGCCGTCGATCCGCCCGAGACGAACATGGTGTATGTGACCGTGGATGACGCCGCGGCGTGGCAAGATGCGCTCGAAGCCCAGGGGACGCGCTGCTATTCAACGAGCGCGACCCACCTGCGCCTGGTGCTTCACCTCGACGTGGACGACGCCGGAGTCGATGCGGCCGTGGCCGCGTTTCGCGCTGTCTCCGATCAACGCGGCTCGATCAGCCCGGGCGCGTAGTCATCGGGTGGGGTGAGGCCACAGAGTTGGAGCACCGACGTTCCGACTGAGGCCAGGCCAGCCGGTTCCTGCCGGAGTCCGCGCATGCCGCTCTCGTCGACGAGGATGCACGGCACGGGCGCCAAGGTGTGGCTGGTGCGGGGCTGCGGGGCTCCGGAAGCGTCCGTCGCCACCTCGCCCGACTTGGTGCGGGTCCACATGCCGTCCGCGTTGCCGTGGTCGGCGGTGACGATCATCACGCCCCCCACGGCGCGTACCGCGGCCTCCAGGCGCCCCACACAGAGGTCGACCGCCTCGACCGCGAGCCGCGTGGCCTCGAGCTCACCGGTGTGGCCCACCATGTCGCCATTCGCGAGGTTCAGCCTCACGTGGTCGAATCGGCCAGATCGGATCGCGGCCACTGCGGCGTCGGTGATCTCGGCCGCCTTCATCCACGGTCGCTCGTCGAACGGCAGGGTGTCGGACGGTACTTCGACGTACTCCTCGAGCGTGTCGTCGAGCCGGCCGGACCGATTGCCGTTGAAGAAGAACGTGACGTGGCCGAACTTCTGGGTCTCGGAGACGGCGAATGTGCGTAGACCCGCCGCCACGAGGTATTCGCCGACGGTGCGGTCGATCGCCGGCGGCTGCACCAAGTAGTGGGTCGGGAGCATCCGATCCCCGTCGTACTGCATCATCCCGGCATAGAAGACCGTCGGCCGATCGCCCCGATCGAAGGCGGGAAAATCTTCGCTGGTGAACGCCTCGGTGATCTCGATGGCCCGGTCCCCGCGGAAGTTGAAGAACAGCACGCCATCGCCGGACGCGATGCGTCCCACCGGACCGTCCGCGTCTGCGACCACGAAGCCGGGCAGCCACTGATCGTCGGTGCCCGCATCGTCGGCATAGGCGGCGCGGATAGCCTCGGCCGCAGAGCTGAACTGCCGGCCCTCGCCGTGCACGTGTACGTTCCATCCGCGGTGCACCATCGCCCAGTCTGCCTGGTACCGGTCCATCGTGATGTGCATGCGACCGCCACCCGATGCCACGGAATAGTCCACCCCGCTCCGGGATAGCTCGGCCAGCCGCGCCTCCAGCGGCTCGACCCAAGTGAGGGCGGAGCGCTGCGCCACATCACGCCCGTCGGTGAGTACGTGCACCCGAAGGCGCCGTACGCCGTCGCTCAGCGCGCGGTCGATGAGCAGGTGCAGGTGGTCCACGTGACTGTGCACGTTGCCGTCCGACACCAAGCCGAGGAGGTGAAGGGTGGGTGCAGCGATCAACCGCCGCCAGACCGGCGTGGTGAACGCGTCGCCGGAGGCCAGCGCGTGGTCCACGAGCTTCGCGCCTTGGTCGAACACCCGCCCAGCCCCCATCGCGTTGTGGCCGACCTCCGAGTTGCCCATGTCGGCGTCGGAGGGCAGGCCCACGGCGATCCCGTGCGCCGCGAGCGGCACGAAGGGGCACGTGGCGCGGAGTCGATCCAGGGTCGGCGTGCGGGCGGTGGCGACGGCGTCGTCCGGGCCACCATCGCCGATGCCGACGCCGTCCAGGATGCACAGGACGACGGGGCCGGTCGGCCGGCGAAGGGTGGGGTGCGGCGCGAGGGGCGTGACCATGCGGCCTCCAGATCAGGCCGCCGGCGTATCGCGCCGATGTGGCACCAGCGTCATGGGGTGGCGGCAGTTGCAGAATCCCCGTCGGACGTCGCGGGACCGCTCGACGGTGCCTCGTCGGCCAGCTTGCCGAACCTGCCGCGAAGGCTGAGGGCGAATCGATGCACGCCTCCGGTGTAGGTGCCGTTGGCCTCCGGGTAGAAGTAGCGGTCGGATGTGCGTTTCTCTTGGAACGTGGCGACGCTGAACCTGGAGTCGGTCACGGTCCGGCCCACCCACTGGTGCCGGGTGTAGGACAAGCCGATGTCGAGGCGCGGCGTTGGCGTGAACACCGCCAGTCCGCTCATGGCGAGGTCGACCATGTCGATGTTGTTGGTCGACAGGACCTCGGACGGAACCGCGGGGGTGTCGACGACGAGCCGGCCACCGACCGTGACGATCGGGCTGACCGCCACCTTCGTGTCGACGCCGAACCACGGCGCGTTCCGGTTGTCCCGGGCCCACTTGCGATCCTGCGACACCAGCGCCGCCGTGTCCTCCGCGCGGCTCTCGCTGGCGGCGTCGAACTGGGACGCGTCGGTGACCGAGGTGCGGATGTTGTACTCGGAGAACTGGCTCCAGAACACCGCTCCACCCATGAGTTCGAGCCGCACTGTGGGCGCGGGCTCGAGCACTACGCCGAGGTTCACCCGAGCTGGGTAGCGGTACGAGATGCGAGCCTTGCCGCGCACATCTGCGCCCTCGCCATTGCAGATGCCGGTGACGCCCGCGGCGATCTTCGACAGGGCATCTTCGGGGCAGCTGAAGACGTACCGCATGCCGCCCGTGTGGCTGACGTTCGCGCCGTGCCGGTAGGCGATGCTGATGCCCACGGTGTCGCTCGGCGTGATGTACACCCCGGCGCCGAACGTGATGCGTCGGGACTTCAGGGGATCGAACTGCAGGTTGGTCGTGTAGCCCCGCGCCTCGGTGTAGGCGTCGTGGAACGACTCGGGGATGCCGTCGCCGCCCAGGTTCGGGTCGGCCGCGATCTCGGGACCGAGGGCGGTGTAGTACTCCGTGTCGACATCCACTCCCCAGGTGCTCTCCATCATGTCGAGCGAGGCGCCGATCGCGACGATGTCAGCGATGTGGTACCCCGCGCCAAGGCTGATGTTAACGACCTGGATGCCGCCGTCGCGCACGTTGAAGCGCCCGGGTCCGAACGCTGAGTCCGAGGTGCCGGTACGGGCGTAGGGCACGTACAGCGCAGCGCCGAGCCCGAGCCCCTTCACGCCGGGGATCGTCGTGGACACCCCGATGAAGGGCACCACGCCCACGAACCGCAGGCTCTCGGAGCCCGAGTAGTCGGTCTCGAAGTCGTCTTCTCCGTCGCCATCCACGTCGTAGGCGAACTCGGGGTCGATGGGCGCGTAGCTTGGGTTCGTCCTGTCGAACTTGACGCCGCCGATCGTCGGGGCGCCCTCGGCGAGCAGCTGCGTGCCCTGGGTGAGGGCCAGCCCCGCCGGATTCCACCACACCGCGGTGGGGTTCGTGGCGCCTGGCGTTCCCCAGATCCCGCCCACGTCGAGCAGATCGAGGCTCGCCGCGTCAGCGGTTCCGAGCGCGAGAAGCAGTGCCAGCATGGTCCCCCCGGCGTGGTCGGCGTCATAGCCCGGGATCGGCAGCGCTGCTGCCGCCACGCCAGCGAGTCACCCGCGGCGCGGATCGGCTGGCGGCGCATGATTCGCGACCGTGGCCAGGGGGACTTGAGGCGACCCGTGCGGACGTGGGGTAGAGTGGAGCTGTGTGGCAGCGAAAGCCTCCGGAGGACCCATGTTCACAGTTGCACTCGTTATTCTCGGCCTCACCGGCTGTACGGACCCTGCGGCCACCGACGCCAACGGAGAGGGTGCGGCCGCCGAGGAGTTCGAGGGCGATGCGGCGGGTGAGTGCAGTGACGGCGCAGACAACGACAAAGACGGCTGGTTCGACTGCAACGACCAGGACTGCTTCAACAGCCCGGACTGCTTGAACGGCGGTCCCGGGACCGGCACCGCGACGGGCGGCGGCACTGGCGGCGGTAGCGGCACTGGCGGCGGCGGCACTGGCGGCGGCGGCACGGGCACCGGTGGCGGCGGCGTCGACTGCACCACGCCGATCTGCGATCTGAAGAATGTCTCGCTGACCTACACGCTCGAGGTCGACTGGAACGAGGGCATCGACCTGGGGCTCGGACTCATCCCGACCGACTGCATCATCACCATGGAGGGCGGCGGAGACCTGTGGGAGGTCGACAACAACATCGTCACCTTCGTCGGCTTCTGGGAGGAGTCGTACAACGACTGCGACGAGGGCCAGCAGGACCTGGTCCACCAGTGGCTGGGCGGCGCGTTCCACAGCTTCTTGTTCGACCCCAGCCAGATGGTGCTGCTCGACTGGATCGCCCACCGCGACGACGGCGAGAAGAACGATAACGCCGATCCCAGCTTCTATATCACCGAGATCGAGTATGAGGTGGACATGTCCACCATCGACCCGACGGTCGACTACACGCTCGAGGAGATGATGCCGCTCGATCCCATCTTCCTGCCGGATGTGGCCGCGGCCTGGCTCACCAGCCACCTTCAGATCCAGTTCGAGAACTGAGCCTCAGAACGGGATCGGCCACACCACCGTGTAGTCGTGATCCGGCGGCTCGAAGGTGGCATCGGCGAATACCTGGGCGAGGCAGCGCTCGGCCTCCGGCCGGTGCTCGTCGGGGTTGAGCAGGATGGCGTCGGCGCGTCCGATGCCATCATGCGCGTAGATCGTGATCGACAGCGCTGGCCGGGCATCGAACGGCCTCCCGGCTGACTCCTCGTCGAGGAGGCACGCCCCGATCGCGTCGAGCCGGTCCAATGCGGCGCTCGCGACCCCCTCGGTGTCTGCCGGAGACAGGGCGGGTTGGGGGGATCGCTCGGGCGACTGTCGTGGCGCAGGGGCGAGGTCGGGCATGGCAGCGGCGGGGGTGGCTGCCGGGACAGTGTGGCGCCGCTCGGAGGGTCGTTTCGGGGGCGCTGCTGGCAGGGGATCGTGTTCCGGGGCCAGGAACCACGATCCAAGGAACATTCCCCAGAGGCAGAGCGCGGCGACAAGCGCAATCCGCTGGCGTCGATCCATCAGATCACCATGGACTCGCTGTGGTCGTACGAGCGGCCAATGGCGAACGCGCCAAGGTCTACGGGTTCACCGTCCACATCCACCGTGTCCAGGTCGTGGCCCGCTTCGGCGAGGGCGGCGGCTACGAGGGCGGTGAACGGTCCGAACATGGCCCCATGACCCGAGAAGCCAACGAGGCGGATCAGGTTCGCGCGTTGTTGGTCGTAGCCCATGAACGGATTGTGATCCGGGGTGGTGGCGTAGTATCCGCAGGTTGTCGCGGTGATGCCCTCGAAGTCGGCCAGTGCGGGGATCACCTCGGCGAGTTCCATCCACAGGGCGAAGGGCGCGGCGTCGATCCCCGCCCGGTGGGAGAAGTCGGGCTCGATGGCGTCTTGATCCTCATCGCTGAAGTCGTACTGCGGCGCGGTCGGATGCTTCTTGCCGAGCAGCATCGACTCGGCGTTCTCGGGTCGGCAGTAGGCGCCGCCTGGACTGACTGTGAGCGGCATTCCGGCCAGCGACTCGGGGCTGAGTGCGGAGCCGCGAGCCGCGAACCACAGGTAGCGCTTCAGCGGATCGACCTCGAGCGGTGAGGCTCCGAGAACAGCTCCCACGCGTGAGGTCCAGGCGTTGGTGCAGTCGAGCACCAGATCAGCCCCGAACGCGCCAGCCGTGCTGTGCACCTCGGTGATGCGATCGCCGGCGGCGACGGCGCCCGTGACCTGCGCGCGCTGCACGATTCGCCCCCCGAGCGCTCGGACTCGCTCGGCACCATCGCCGTACACGATGTGCGGGAGCAGGAACCCGTCGCTCGGGCACCAGGTGGCGCCGACGAGCCCCTCTGGCACGACCCATGCGAACCGTTCGGCGAGCTCCGCGGCGTCGAGTGCCTCGACTTCGGTGAGACCCACCGCCTGCTGCATGGCCACACGGGCCCGCCCAGACGCCATCTCCACGGGGTCGTCGTGCAGGAACAGGTACCCGTTCTGCACGATCGGGCACTGCCCGCCCTCGGTCTCGTCGCCGAACCGGGAGTAGAACCCGACGCTGTAGCGCATGCCCCGGACGGTTCCCGGAGTGGAGAACTGCTGACGGATCCCTGCAGCGGTGCGGGAGCTCGAGCCCGCGCCCACATGGCCGGCCTCGAGCACGGTCACATCCCAGCCGGCGAGCAGGAGCTGACGGGCCGTGAGGATGCCCGTGATGCCCGCCCCGATGACGATTGCCGAGCGATCCGCCATCCGCCCTCCCGGCGCACCCGGTATCCAGACCCGTCCCCGAGGGCCCGAGCAACCCACACCGCGGCTCGCGCGCGGGGTTCAGCAGGATAGGTGAGGCAGCCCGAACCGTTCGTCGAGGAGCCCACCGGATGAGCACGACCGCGCAGACAGCGAGCCGCACCCACCTCGACCTGCCCAAGCTCGAGGTGCCAGACCCGACCGACGCAGAGCTGGCGCACGCGTACCGGGTCGGGGCTCGCTCTCGGGCGGTGGAGGAGCACATCGTTCGGCTGGTCACCCGAGGCGAGGTGAAGTTCGCGATCTGGGGGCCGGGGGAAGAGGTCCATGGCATCGCCACCGCTCTTGCGCTGAAGAAGGCGGTGGATCCGGCTCATTTCGGCGTCGTAGCCCATTATCGATCCGGCGCATTGTGCTCGATGTGGTGCGAGCTCAACGGGGTGGAGGACTTCACGCTGCGCATGCTCCGGCAGCAGTTCTCTCGCGCCACCGACGCCATGAGTGGCGGGCGTCAGATGGTGTACCACCTGAACATCCCCGAGGTGGGCATCCTGCCGGTCCAGTCTCCAGTGGGGATGCAGTTGGGCAAGGCTGCTGGGTATGCCCTGGGGTTCAAGAAGAAGGGCATCACCGATGCAGTGACTCTCGGCATCGTGGGAGACGGCACCACCGCCGAGGGCGACATGCACGACTGCATGAACGCGATCGCGGTGTGGGAGCTGCCCACGATCGTCATGGTCACCGACAACGGGGTGGCGATCAGCACGACGCCGGACGAAGGGCGCGGGATCCGTGACTTCGAGGCGTATGCCGCCGGTTTCGGCATCAAGCACTTCACGTGTGATGGGACCGACTTCCTCGACGTGTACCGCACCACCTACGCCTGTGCCCGGTACGTGCGGGAGAACCAGCGCGGCGCCATGCTCCACGTGCGCAACCTGCCGCGATTCAACGGCCACTCCTCTGCGGCGGACGTCACCTTCGACCTCGGGCAGGGGGATCCATTGATCACCTTCGGCGCGGTGCTGGTCGACCGAGGCGTGCTCGGGAAGGCCGATGTCATGCGGCGGATCGAGGGCTCCGGGCGTGACTTCTTCGCGCATCACGAGCTGGGCAAGGTGATGGTCGACGAAGACGAGGGCCTGCGCGCGATCATCGATCAGATCCGCGACGAGCCCCACCCAGACCCCGCCACGCTGTTCGATCATGTGTATGCGCCGTTCCCGACGGACCCCGAGACGGCGCCGGGCCCTGGCACCACGAACATCTCGTACGCCGGCGCCATCCGCTCCGGGCTCGACAAGCTGATCCGCAGGCGCAACGGGTTCATCGCCGGGCAGGACGTTGGCCGACTCGGCGGCGTGATGACCGCCACGGCCGGCCTGAAGGCGCTGCATCCAGACAGCATCGTGGACAGCCCGCTCAACGAGCCGCTGATCGTCGGCACGTCCACCGGCCTCAGCCTGCATCCCGACCTGATGGCGCTCCCGGAGATCCAGTTCGGCGACTACAGCCTCAACGCCTTCCACTGGCTGGTGTACCTGGGCACGGTGCGGTGGACGAACCTTGGACATGCGTCGTGCAAGCTGCTGCTTCGCATGCCCACCGATCCGTTCGGTGGCGGTGCCGTGTACCACTCGATGAGCCTCGATGGCTACTTCTGCTCCATCCCGGGTCTGGTGGTGGTGATGCCCTCCACGAGCTTCGACGTGCATGGACTGTTGCTCTCGGCCGGCGACTACGATGGTCCGGTCGTCTGTCTAGAGCCCAAGTGGATGTACCGGCAGACGCTCGGCCCAGCCTTCCCAGGCGAGGCCTCTGAGCGCGGCGAGATCACGGAGATGAAGAAGCGCATCATGCGGGGCGAGGTGCCGGACCTTCCGGATGTCCGCGTGCCGTTTGGCAAGGGCGTGGTGCGGCGCGCGGGGACCGACGTGACGGTCGTTGCCTGGGGGCGTGCCGTGTGGACCGCGATGAAAGCGGCGGACGCTCTCGCGGCCGAGGGTGTGTCGATCGAGGTGATCGACCTGCGCACCCTGGTCCCGCCGGACATGGAGCTCATCTACGGCTCGGTCGGACGCACGGGGCGCTTGATCGTCGCCGCCGAAGATCGCACGTTCGGAGGGTTTGTCCGTCAGATCCAGGGTGATGTGGTGCAGAAGTTCCCGGGCCTGCCCACCCGCGCCGTGGGCCAGAAGGCGGTGCCTGGGGTGGCTCAGTCGCTCGTGCTGGAAGAGGCCACGGTGCTCACCGCGAGCGACATCGTGTCGGCGGCGACCGAGGTGATCAGCGTGCGCGTGGGCGGCACAGGAGACTGGGGCTGGGTGCCGTCGCGCTACTTCGTCTGATCGGCGTCGGGTGCCGGGGGGAGACAGGCGCTCGGCTCGCCATCGTGCGGGGGCGCGCGCCAGCCGGGCCGTTGCCACCCCCGCGGGGGAACCCAGTCGCCGGCCGCGGGCTCGAAACACGCGTACGGAACGTCCAGGTACTCGGGCAGCTCTGCCGGGAAGGTGAAGTGCCACCACTCCTTGGAGTAGCCCCGGAAGCCGTGTGCGCGCATGTGGCTTCGCAGGAGCTCCCGGTTGAAGCTCGCTGGCCACTCGGCGTTCTTGTAGTGGGAGGCCTCTGTGAAGGTGTCCCACGCGCTGCCCATCCCCATCGGCGTGCCATCGGGCAGCTCTACGAGTGTGACATCGAGCGCCACGCCCGCCGAGTGGAGGGACCGGGCGCCGATGTAGCCATCGTGCAGCAGGTGGAGCTGGCGGGTGCGGCTGGCCCAGGCGACCATCGCGGCGGAGGCGCGGGTTGGGCGGTATGCGTCGTACACACGCAGGCCGAGGCCCTCGCTGCGCAGGTCAGCGACCACCTCGGCCAGTGCTTCGGCCGCTTCATCCCGCAGCCACGCCCCAGCCACGCCATACCCGGTCAACGGCGCCGACATGAAGTTGTCGGGCGTCGCGTACCGAACCTCGATCCACAGGCCCTCGATGGTCGCGAGGTCGGTGAAGCCGGGCGGTGGGGGGTTGGCGAGCACGGGCGCAGGGAGTGCCAGCTGGGGAGGCGCCTGGGTCGGCGCCACCACCCGCTCGCCCACGGGTGCTGTTGGTACCGCCGGGGTCGGCGGCCCGCTGCACGCAAAGGCCAGGGCCAGGGCGAATCCGCTCAGCGAACCACCTCGCCAGGAGGGGCATCCACGGCCACCAGGTCGATGACCTCGGTGCCGCCGGCGGCGAGCAGCATCCCTTGGGACTCGACGCCGCGCAGGGTCACCGGCGCGAGGTTGGCCACGACGACGACCTTTCGGCCCACGACCGCCTCAGGCGTGAACTTGGAGCGGATCCCGGCTACGATCTGACGTGGGGCGGCCTCGCCGACGTCGACCTGGAGCACCAGCAGCTTGGTGGCGTCGGGGTGGGGCTCCGCAGAGACCACGTGGCCCACCTTGAGCGCCACCTTCGCGAAGTCTGCGAACTCGATGCGCTCCGGCGGAGGTGGGGGACCGGCACGCTTCTTCTTCTCGGCGCGCTTCTGGGCCCGCTTGGACACCGGTGCCTCGCTCACTTCCGCGGCCTCCGCGGGTGCGGCTGCGAGCAGGGCGGCGATCGGGGCTGGCATCTCGCGGAATCGGGGAAACAGCTGCTCGCCGAGGATGACTGGCGTACCCTCCACAAGCCCGGCCAGCGGCACGGGGCCGTCGCAGGCGAGCAGCTCGGTCAGGTAGGCGCGTGCGTCATCCGGCGTTCGGCCAAGCTTCTCCAAGAGCTCGGCGCACTTGTTCGGCATCACCGGCAGCAGGAGGGTCGCGGCGATGTAGCAGAGCTCGAGCACGTGGCGCTTGACCGACTGCAGCCGGGCGGTCTCACCGTCGCGGTTGAGGGACCAGGGCTGCTCCGTGTCGATGTACTTGTTGCCGGCGCCGACCAGATCCATCACCGCACCGAGGGCGCGGTTGAACTGGAGCCCCTTCATCTCGGCATCGAACCGCCGCACGGTCTCGCTGGCGAGCTCTCGCAGAGCAAGCTCGGGTGCGCCCGGCGCGGCGTCCGGCGGCACGACGCCCCCGAGCCACTTGGTCGTCATCGACAGCCCGCGGTGGGCGAGGTTGCCCAGGTCGTTGGCGAGGTCGACGTTGTAGCGGGAGAGGAACCCCTCGTACGTGAACGAGCCGTCCGCGCCGAAGGCGATCTCGCGGAGGAAGAAGTACCGGGTGGCGTCCAGCCCGAAGCTGTCCACCAGCAGGTCGACCTCGATGGCATTGCCGAGGGACTTGCTCATCTTCTGGCCGTCGCCTGCGATCCACCAGCCGTGTGCGTAGATCGTCTCGGGCAGCTCGAGCCCGAGCGCCATCAGCATCGTGGTCCAGTAAACCGAGTGGGTGGTGAGGATGTCCTTGCCGATCAGGTGCACGCTCGCCGGCCACCAGTCGGTCCAGTCCGGGGCTCCGTCCTCCGGATGGTAGCCGGCCGCCGTGGCGTAGTTCAGCAGCGCGTCGAACCAGACGTAGGTGACGTAGTCGTCGTCGAACGGCATGGGGATGCCCCAGCTCATCCGGGACTTCGGTCGCGAGATGCACAGATCGCCGAGCTCTTGCCGCAGGAACCCGAGCACCTCGTTCCGGCGCGATGCCGGCTGCACGCTTTCGGGGCACGCCTCGAGGTGCGCGATGAGCCGATCCCGGTACTTCCCCATGCGGAAGAAGTAGTTGGTCTCGGTGATCTCCTGAACCGGCTGGCCCGTGTCCGGGCACTTTCCGTCCACCAGATCCTTCTCGGTCCAGAACCGCTCGGCGGCCGTGGAGTACCACCCGGTGTACGTGTCGCGGTAGATCTCACCGGCGTCGTACAGGCGCTGCAGCACGGCGGTGACCACGCGCTCGTGGTCGGCGTCCGTGGTGCGGATGAAGCGATCGTACCGCACCTCCAGGCGCTCCATCATCGCCTTCCAGCGCACGACCATGTCGTCGCAGTGCGCTTTTGGCGTGAGCCCTCGGGCGACAGCGGCCTCGAGCACCTTCTGGCCATGTTCGTCGGTTCCGGTGACGAAGCGCACCCGTCGCCCGATCATCCGCATGTACTCTGCCGCGGTATCTGCCGCGATCGTCGTGTATGCGTGGCCGATGTGTGGCGTGCCGTTGACGTAGTAGATCGGCGTGGTGATGTAGAAGGTGTCGGTCAACGTGGGCTCCGAGCGGGGCCGCGAACGTATCCCCGGCGACTGCACCGAGCACAGGTTACGGCCCGCGGTGCTCCGGAGGGGCCTGGATGATCCATGCGCTCGGCTACAGCCACAATGAGTTTGATCTAAGCCGGCCGGGTCGGCTGTGCCGAGGGCGCGAACGCTGGATCGAGCCGTGGGAGCTGCCCCCCGGGCTGGCTCCCGTGCATCGGCTCGTGATCAGCGGCGCTGCGTTCGATGATGATTCCGCCAGAGACGCTCTGCGCGGGGTCGTGCACAGCAAGGTCGACTTCGCCACTCTGCTCGGGGCGTTGTTCCCGCGGAAGGTGATGCTCGCGTTCATGGAGGACGGCCACCCCGCGGACATCCCCGCCGAAGCCGAGGGCATCGAGGCCTACGACGGCTATCGCGCAGGGGGCATGGTGAGTCTCGGCCTCGTCCGTTGGCACATGAAGACCTCCGGCGTGCGCGCAATGCGGGCTGTGATCGGTGAGGATCCCGACGAGCGCGTTCGCGGGTTCCTGGTCCTCGATGGCGACGATTCCATCGACGGGCTGGCCCCTGAGCTGTTCCCGCTGGTGGGAATGTCCACCCTCGACAGCCCGCCGGCCCGCTACAACCCCGCGGCCTTGGCGCAGCTCGTCGATCTGTGCCGGGCGGTCGTGCTGTTCCATCGCGACAAGCACGGCTGCGCCATCGGCGTGTACAGCCGGCTGCCGGTCAAGACCGAAGGCCGCCTCCAGGGACTGTGCGACAAAGCCGGATCGTTGCTCGTGCCGTTCGCGATCCCTCCGATGCTCGCCCGGTGGGACCGGGCGTTGTCAGAGCTCCGGGAGGAGTGGCTCGCTACCCGTGCCGACGATTTCCCTGTGCCCCCCGCCGCAGAGCCGACGCCGTGGAGTCGCCGCGAGGTGGACGCCCAGCCCCCTGCTGAGGAGTAGGGCGCAGCACGCTCACCACAGCGTGAAGAACGCGATCACGATCGCTACTGCGATGCCGATGCCGATGCCGAGTGCCCACAGCGGCGACCGCGCTGACCCGTAGCGCTGGTACCAGAGGGTGTCGGGGACCTGGGGCACAGGCGCCGGCGGTGCCGTGGCGCGGCGCCGGATGCCTTTGCGGAGCGCGTCGAACTGTGGCCCGGTCTCCGCTGGGGCCACCGGCGGTGGCGTGGGTGGGGGAGGGGCCCGACGCACGGGCGCAGGCGTGCCCAGACCGGGGATGCGTGCGGTGACCGGGGTGGTGGTGTCGATGGACGGGCGAGTGGGCGCCGGCGAGCGCTGCTGCTCGGTCCGGGGCTGGGGGGCATCGGGCGTATACGCTGGGACCTCGGACCGTGGCTGTGTGGGCGGGTCCGTCACGTCATCGAGCTGCATGATTCCACCGAAGTGCAGATCGTACTGCTCACGATACGGCGAGGCTTCCCGGGGGACCTCCTCCGTAGCCGGAGAGTCTTCGAGGTCGTCCACATCACCGACCAGCGTGGCCTCCATCTCCTCGTCGAGCTGCGCGATCTCCTTGGTCAGCATGTCGTGCAGCAGCCCTGCGTTCTGGAGCAGGAACAGTGCCTCGTCGCCATGCACCGGATCGTCGACGTGTTCCGCCGCCCAGCCGAGCCGGCGGGCCAGCGCTGCCAGCGCGGGCTCCCCGATGGGGTCGAGGTAGTCCGTCAAGCGATCCGCGCGGTGCAACCGCAAGAACGCCCGGACGGGGTCTTCGATGGACTTCGGTACGTGCATCGCCATCGGGAAGGCGGGGAGCACCACACTACCTCAGGTCAACCAGAGCACGCGAAGTCCGGGTCGAATGACCACGGTCCAGCCCGCAGCGTGCGATCGCGATCGCTGCGGAGGGTGTACAGGAATCGGTCCCGGGCCATGTCCGTGGCGCCGAATCGGGCCAGGTGCTGGGTCTGCATCTGGCAGTCGACCAGCGTGAAACCCCACAGCTGAATCTGTCGCACCAAGTGCACGAATGCGATCTTCGACGCATCCGACGCACGGGCGAACATCGACTCGCCACAGAACACGGTGCCGATCGCGAGGCCGTACAGGCCACCCACGAGCTCGTCACCGAGCCACGCCTCTGCGCTGTGGGCATGCCCCGCCGCATGCAGCGCGCGATAGGCCTCGACCATCTCGGCGGTGATCCAGGTGCCGTCCTGGTCGGGGCGGGGTGCTGTGGCGCAGGCGGCGATCACGTCGTCGAACGCGGTGTCGAGCGTGATCCGGTATGGGGTCTGTCGGATCCGCTTGCGCAGGCTCCGCTGCACGCGCAGCTCCGACACCTCGATCACGGCCCGGGGGTCTGGCGACCACCACAGCAGGGGCTGCCCCTCCGAGAACCAGGGGAAGATGCCCTCGTTGTAGGCAGAGAGCACCCGCTCGGGCCGAAGGTCTCCGCCGACGGCGAGCAGGCCGCTGGGTTCCGCACGCTCGGGAGGCGGGAACGCGAAGTGGTGGCCGGCCAGGCGCCAGATCACGCTAGAAGACGCCTGGGATGAGGCGCTTGCGGCCGGCCATTGCCGCCGACCACGCTGGGATGCGGGCGAGCATGGCCTCCTCGGTCCGGATCCGATGGGTGAGCACGAACCCGTTGAGCGCGCCGAGCACCAGCGCGGAGATCCAAGCCGTGTGCACCATCGGCAGCGCTGCGAGCTCGAGGATCACCACCAGGTAGTTCGGATGGCGGATCCATCGGTACGGCCCGCGGGTGCTGATGGCGTCGGCCTGGGGAATGACGACGCGCACGTTCCATGCGGGGCCGATGCTGGCGAGCGTCCACACCCGCAGTGCCGTGGCGAGGGCGAGCAACATCGCCGCAGCCAGCGCTATCGCAGGGGAGAACAGCCGTTCGAGCAGGACCACCTCCGCGAGGGGCAGCGCGACCACGCCTGCATGGAGCACCGCCATGAGCGGGAACAGCCACGCTTCATCCACCACGGCCTCAGGGCGGGCCCGCATCCGGCGGAGTGACACCGCGAGCTCGCCGAGGCGCATCAATCCGGTGGCTGCGAGCAACGCGGCGAACAGCACGAGCGGCATCGTCACGGCACCACTCCTGGTACGCGGGTGAGGTGCACCGTGTGGCCTCCCGCGGCCCGCGGTACGACCGCGAGGTCCATGGCGGTACCATCCGGCGCAGCCCAGCGGCTGGCCTCGAATGGGGCCTGCGTCACGTCGAGCGTGTTGCGGAACCCGGCGGCCTCCAGGCGCACGGCGTACGCACCAGCCAGTGGACCGGCCTCAGAGCTGGCATGTTCGACGGTCAGGACCTCCGCGTCCGACCAGAGGATCCGCTCCGCGTCCGCCGGCGGCAGGCCCAGCTCGGCCCACACGGGAGCGTTGGCGGCCTGCCAGGTGGATGGTGGGCCGCCGCACGCCGCGAGCAGTACGAGGCAGGCGATCCGGGGCATGACGGCGTAGGGAGTGGGCACGAGAGCTGATATTCCAAGCGGGCGGAGGGCGCTGTGTGGTGGTGGGTCGCGGCGGCGCTGGCGGTGCCGAACCTGGTGGTGATCAGCCTCGACACCACGCGTGCCGACGCGCTGTCCTGCTACGGCCTGCCGCCCGGGCTTCGGGCGGGTCCAGACATCACCCCTGAGCTCGATTCGGTGGCGGCTGCGGGCGTGCGGTTCGAGGCGGCATGGGCGAGTGCGCCGTCGACGCTGTCCAGCCACGCGACCATGTTCACCGGGCTTGATCCGCACGAACACGGCGTGGTGCGCAACGGGTTCCCTCTGCCCCAAGGCATACCCACGCTCGCAGAGCGGCTCCATGCTGCTGGCTGGGACACCATCGCCGTGGTGGGCGGCGCTCCGCTCGAAGGTGCAATGGGGCTGGACCGCGGCTTCGTCGTGTACGACGATCGGTTGCCGGCGCTGCAGGGTCTCTCGTACCAGGACCGGGCTTCGGGCGTGGTGGATCGCGCACTGCTGCACGTGGAGCGGCGCGATCCCGGGCGCGCGCTGTTCTTGTTCGTGCATGCCTTCGACCCGCATGCGCCGTACGATCCGGTTGGGCCCCGCCACTGGTCGGCACCGTCCGGCGGGGGCCCGCTCGACAGCGCAGACGCGCCGATGGCGGAGCTGGTGGCGGCAATCGAGGCCGGCCGGGCGGAGCCGGAAGATGTCGCGGCGGTCGTGGGCCGGTACGCCGCCGAGGTCCACGCCGTGGATGCCCAGGTGGGGCGGCTGCTGGCCTCGTTGCAGGCGCGCGCCGTGCTCGATGAGGCCATCGTCGTGGTGACCGCCGACCATGGCGAGGTGCTGGCGGAGCATCCGCTGTATGCGTTCTCCCATGGCACGGACGTGACCGCAGGGGCGCTACGGGTGCCGCTGATCGTGCGTGGATATGGACTGCCGGTCGCCGCCGGTCGTGTGGTGCGCAGCCAGGTCGGTCTGGTGGGGTTGGCGCCGACCCTCGAGGCCTTGCTCGGACTCACGCCGCAGCTTGAGCGCCCGGGGCGACGCTTCGACGCATTGGTGCGGGCGGGCCCGGTGTGGGATTCTGACGGCTGGCCGGAGCGCCCCACGCGTAGCGTGTTCCTGGAGGCTACCCGGCCCCGGTCGAAGGAGCGCACAGACGGGTGGAACAACCTGGATTTCCACCGAGGCGTGCTCGCCGGCGGCTACGCCGTTCGGGCTGCACCGGTGTTCGATGAGCCGGTAGTGGAAGGCGACCTGCCCCCAGGGATTGCCTCCCTGCTGGCGGGGTTGCTCCAGCGCTGGGATGGGACGGCTCCCGACGCGCGTGCCGAACCGCCGCTCGCACCCGCCACTGAGCGAGCGCTGCGAGAGCTCGGCTACCTGGAGTGAGCCGGGTCGAGTTCGACCTGCGACAGCACGCGCGACATGAAGAACCGGCGGTCGCTGATGACGCGCCCATCCGTTCGCATCGCGGCTACGTCCATGTACACGCCCATGTCTTCGAAGCCCATGGCACGGTACATCTCGGAGCTTGGCGTGTTGTTCGTCGAGACCCGGAGCAGCACGTGGCTGAACGCGCCGCGATCGACCCGACGCATGCGCTCCTGGACCAGGGTACGGCCGATTCCGCGCCCACGATACGCCGGCAGGACGCCGAGCTCCGCCAGGTAGAACGTGTGACGAATCGGCACCAGTCCGTCCAGCTCCCGCGAAACACCCGAGTGGTGGCGCAGTGGGATGCCGACGCCGAACCCAACCACCTGGGACTCACCCTTCGTCGCTACCAGGGTGATGTTCTTCGGCGTGCTGGTCAGCTTCTGGTACACGCCTTCGGCTTCGGCCGGAGAAAACCGTTCAAAGTACGGAAATCCGGAGAAGATCGTCTGATAGGCGCCGGTGAACGAGGCACGCCAGCGCGCCACGTCCTCGGGAGACTGGAGCTGGCGGATCGTGATGTCGTCCAGTTCGGTGATGACCATGCCGTGATGCTACCGCGCCAGGCCTTGTACGGGTAGCGGCTCAGGCCGCGAGACGACACGCGACCTGGATCACGTCGGCGCCCACACGCCTCCACGCCACCTGCAACGGAGCCCCACCGAGTGACCGGTGGCGAGCAGCGGCCTCGCCGTGCAGGATCACCCGCACCCGTTCGCCATCCACCGCGCACACCTGCACCTCGTGGGCTGGCAGGGCGAAACCGGTTCCAAGCGCCTTGAGCACGGCTTCCTTGGTCGCCCAGATCAGCGTCTCGAGATCTGAATCACCCGCAGAGAGGTCGCGTTCGCCATCGGTGAGCCACTGGCTGGCGAACGCTCTTGAGCGGGGTGCAACGCGCTCCTCGTCGACTCCGATCCGACCTCCGCGGGCGGCGACGGCGACTGCATGGCCATCGCTGTGGCTGATCGACACGGCGACGCCGGGGTGACCGGTTACCCGGGCGACCGGCGCCCCAGATGCGAGCCGCTCGATCCGCATGTGCAGCGGGTCTACGCCGGTGAGGCTGGCGACGGCTCGCTTGGCTGCGATCCTCCCTGCAACCCTGTCGGCGATTCGGCGCTCGGTGCCCCGCGATCTGAGCTCGGACAGCTCATCGTGGGTGAGGAATGCCTCGGTGCCATCCGAAGGGGTGGACCGAGCGACCACCAGGGTGTCGAAGCCGCGGGGCCTGGGCGATTCTGGAGGTGGAAAGCGCTTGGACGGCGGGAGGGGGTCGGGGTCGGTGAACTGGAGGCCCCGCAGGCGGAGCACGGTGGCGGACCGGCTGACCAGGTCCACGTCGTAGCCGTTGGGGGTGTGTCGGACGGTGATCGCGAGTGGACTGCCAGCGCGTGGCGCGGCTTGGAAGTGGAGCGCGTCGAACCCGGCTGGCAGACGACTCGTGCCCTCCACCACCATGCTGTGGAGCCCCGCAGCCTGGAACGCCGCCTCGAGCGTGAGCGGCGCCGTGACCAGGCCTGGCGCCAGCTGCCGCGGCACCATGGCCTCGGCGACCAGGGCATCCTCGGCCACTCCGAGCGTGCGCGTGAGCATCTGGAATTGCGGACCGTGGAAGAACCGCTCGTAGATGGCGGTGGCCTCGTGGACCTCGTCGGGGAGGACCGTGGATGGGAGGCCGTGGATCCGGGCCCCTGCGCCCAGGAGGATCGTGGCCTCGAAGTGCAGGCGCTCCTGCACACGGCCGCGCTTGAGGGGGCGCTCGGACCGAAGCACGGCGCGGACGCGGTCTTCACCCTCACGGGTGGCCTCGATGACCACGGTCACGGGGTTGCCGGCGAAGACCTTGACCGGGGCGTGGAAGACCACGTCCCGCGCGCCCGCGAACCGGCCCGTCGGGTGCGCCTGCAGCGCGGTGGCCGCCATCATCTCCAGCCCTGCCACGCCGGGCAGCACGGGGGTCCCGTCGATGGCGTGGTCTGCGAGCCAGGGGTCGGAGTCCAGCGACAGCACCCGGCGCGCACGGACCGTGTCGCCGTCCAGTTGGATGCGGTCGAGCATCGGATGACTCGAGGGCGTGTCGAAATCGGGGAGGTGTCCGGCGACCACCAGCTCGCCAGTGGTGCCCGAGAGCGTCAGATCGACCAGCAAGGATGCCCCCGCGTCGGCCGGGAGGAGGTCGACGCCGCGCTCGACCAACAGGTGTCGCATGCCCCCGCGGGTGGCCATGCCCACGTCATCCCACGCCGTCCAGTCGATGTGCAGGGCGTCGCCCCGGGTGAGGCAGGCCCGCGCCATCGCGTCGTTCGCGGCGGCATAGTCGACCTGGCCTGCGTTGCCGAAGCGTCCGGCCACCGATCCCATGCTCACGAAGAATGCATTGGGGAGCGCCTCGAGCAGGGCGAGCCCTCCGATGGCCTTGCCGTCGAACACGCGGGAGAAGGCAGCATCGTCCTTGTCTGCGATCTTCCGGCTCTCCTCGACGCCCGCGCCATGCACCACGATGTTGACCGGCCCGATCCTGGACTGGACCCGCTTCGCGAGGGTCCGGACGGCGACCGGATCCGCGAGGTCCACGATCTCGAAGGCGACCTCGGCCCCCATGCCGCAAAGCTCGGCGATGGTCGTGCGAACTTCGTCCGCCTTTCGCAGCGGCGTGAGCGCCGCCTCGATGTTGACGGGCGTTGGGCGGCCGCCCGAAGCCACGATGCGCTCGCGGATCTGTTGCCGGGCGGTCGCCTCGTCCAGCGGTGTGTCGCCGGGCCCGGTGCGTCCCACCAGCACCATCCGAGTGGGGCCACGGCTGGCGAACGCTTTGGCGACGTGCGCCGAGATGCCACGGCCGCCACCGGTGATGAGGATCGTGGCGCCGTCGTCGATCTCTTGGACTGGGGGCGGCTCCTGCAGCTCATACGCCACCGATGAGCGGGCCTCGCGCTCGTGGAAGATCTCGGTGCTGCCCAGCTCGGCCAGCTCATTGCACACCAGCCGGGCGATGCGAGTGGCGGTGATGCTGGGGTCGATGTCGACCACGCACACTGAGGTCTCTGGCCACTCGCGACCGAGCGCCTTGGTGAAGCCGGCGCGTGCGCCCTCTCGATGCGCGTCGGCCAGTTGAGTCCGTTCGCGTGCCCCGAGGCCTCCACCCCGGGTGACCGTGATCCATCGGGAAGGCCGCTCGCTGTCCCGCCCCTGGGCGGCGTGGAATGCTGTGCGCACGTCGTCGGCGCAGTCGATGATCGTGTCGGACGGGCCCTGGGTGCTGCCGCCGCGGGTGGCGATCTCGTGCCGGATCGCAGTCGCGATCGAGTCCGAGCCCAGCACCGTGATCACGCTGCCACTGAGACCACGAGGCGTGGCCTGAGCGCCGTCGACGAGCATGGGTCGGCGGATGCGAAACCCCGGAGGCAGGCCGATCGGCGGCACTCCCAGCACCGCCTTTGCCGTCGCGTCCTCGAATTGATCCGGCTCGAGGTCGAAGCCGAACTCCGGACCGAGCTCCACCAGCACAGCTGTAGGGGGAGCAGCCTCCGGTTCGTCCGCTGGCTCCGGAGCGTGTGGAGCGCTCTGCTGCGGCATGGACTGCGCCCGTCCGGCCAACCAGCCGGCCAAGGCGCCGATGGTGGGGTGGTCGGCCAGGCGGAAGTCGTCGTCTTGCGGAAGTCCAAGGGCGGCCGTGAGATCCGACATGATCTCGGCCTGCTTCACGGTGTCGATCCCGAGATCGGCCTCGAGCTCGTATTCCAGATCGAGCTCTTCCACGCCGTAGCCGGTCTTCTCCGAGATCACGGCGAGCAGCGTGGACAGCACGTCCGGTTCCGTCGCGACCGGGGAGGCGGTGCGCTCGTCGTGCAGGGCGACAGGGCGAGGCGTTGGATGTGCCACCTCGACGGGCGAGCGATCGGACGTGGGAGCTGGGGCGGCGGTTGGCGGCGGCTTGGCCGGCGTGCGCACGCCTCCCATCCCGTCAGCGCGCTGGGCCAGGTAGGACGCGAGCGCTGTGAGTGTCGGGTGGTCTGCCAGGCGGAAGTCGTCGTCGGACGCCAGCCCGAGCGTCTCGGTGAGCTCGGCCATGATCTCGGCCTGCTTGACGGTGTCGATGCCGAGATCGGCCTCGAGCTCGTAGTCGGGCTCCAGCTCGTGGGGGCTGTACCCGGTCTTTCGCGCCACCACGTCCAGCAACGCGTCGAGGACGGCGTCACGTCCGTCGTCCTCCATCACGACGGAGGCCGCGGTCGGGCTCGGGGTCGAATCGTTGGCGCGGGTGTCCAGGTACGCCGCCAGCGCCGTCAGGGTCGGGTGGTCGGCGAGGCGGAAGTCGTCGTCCGTGGGCAGACCGAGTTCGTCGGTGAGCTCGGCCATGATCTCGGCCTGCTTCACGGTGTCGATGCCGAGGTCGGCCTCGAGCTCGTAGTCCGGCTCCAGCTCGTCCACGCCGTAGCCAGTCTTTTCAGCGACGATGCGCATGAGCGCTGGGAGCGTCGGCCCGGCAGGCGGCGTCGAGCGTTGGGGGGATGGGGGAGCCTGCTCCGGGACCCGGCGCGCGGGTGGGGCGGGCCGCCGGCGTGGGGCCGGCTCTGGCATGCGGTGCACATCCGGCACGCCGAGCCATGCCGCCGGACTGGCGGGCCCCGTCGGGTTCCACAACCGGGTCTCGCTGGACTGAGTGGCGCGCAGCGTGCGCTGCTCCACCACTTCGGCGACATGCTCCCAGCCCGTGATCTCCCGGAGCCAAGCGGCGCGTGCGGCGGGGTCCGACAGCCGGGCGTCGCCTTGGGCATCCCTGGCCCATAGGCACACGGCGAGCTGGGAGCCGAAGCCCGCGGCGAGGCGCAGGGCGTAGCGGTAGTCCGCACGCGCCCCGGTGGACAGGCGCAGCGGCCCCAGGTCGGGGTCGGGGTCCCGGTGGTTCGGCACGGGTGGCACGACGCCGTATTGCAGGCCCTTGACCGCGACGGCGTCCTCGATGCCCGCCCCCATCGGGTGGCCGGTGAAGCCCTTGGTGTTCGCGATCACCAGGTCGGATGCGGCGTCGCCGAAGGCCGCCCGCAGCGCATCGATCTCCGCCGCAGCGGACCCGCCTCTCGCGGGCGTGTAGGTCTCGTGGGACATGAAGAAGCCGGACTGCGCCACCTCGCGTGGTGAGACCCCTTCCGTGGCGCATGCGCCGACCACGAAGTCGCGCACCGTGTCCCGGATGTGCTGGGTGTCGAGGCGCGTGCCGTGGAATGCCGAGTTGCGGACGACGTCGCCCACCAGTCGGGCGATGGGCCGCACGCCGCGCTGGGCGGGAACATCGGCGCGCTCCAGCACCATGCCCACTGCGCCCATCCCGAGGATCATGCCGTGCCGACGCCGATCGAACGGGAGCGCGGCGTCTTCGACCCGATCGCGGGTCGTCGCGGCGCCGGCGGCCATGAACCCGCTGCCGATCCAGGGCAGGAGCTGCTCATTGGTCACGTCATCGGCGCCGATCACGATCACCCGCTCGCAGCGGCCGAGGCGGATCCAGTCCGCTCCGATGGCGACCGCCTGAGTGGTGGACGCGCAGGCGGCGTTGACCGACGTGTTGGGGCCACGCGCGCCGATCAGCTGGGCGAGCTGAGGATGGCCCATGGACAGGACCTGGAACAGAAAGCGGCGATCGAAGCGACCTTCGCCGTCATCACCGCCGGTGCCCAGCTTGTCGATCAGCTGGGTGTAGCCCGGAAACGCGGATGCGAAGATGATGCCGGTCGTGTCGCGCATCGATTCGGGCAGGCGCCACCCAGCGGGCACCCGTCGACCTGTGGCGGATTCGCGCCAGGCCTGCACCAGCGGGATTCCCGCGTCGCGTAGCGCCTCGAGCGCCGCCGCGATGCCGAGGCAGGTCGTGATGTCGAACGCGCGGACCATGGAATCGGGCACACCCCAGTCGGACAGGTCGAACTGGCCGCGGACCCCTGCGAGGCGGATCACCTGTTCGCGGGTCTCCACCGGCAGGAATGTGCCCGTTCCGGTCTTGGCATCCTTCACCAGGCGGACGATCCCCATCTCGAGGAATCGGTCCACGCGCTCCTGCAGGTGTTCGATGCGGTTGTCGCCCCGAAGGATCGCGAGCACGTTGGCT
>JBLFXJ010000052.1:0-32590 GCA_047609825.1 Myxococcota bacterium | reverse complement strand
GGTCGGGATCGAGCTCATACCCATTTCGACGCGCGAAGTGCTTCGCTACCGAGATCGACTCCATGAACGATACGAGTGCGATGGCCAGCGCCATGGGGAGGAGCTCTCCCACGCCGGAGACGGACGGCAGGCCGATGCTGGGAAGCCCCGCGGGGACCGCTCCGACCACCGCCACGCGGTCTGTGAACCCGCCCAACGCGACCACCAGCGTGGCACCGGCGACCACCAACAGGTGCCGGGGGAATCGGGGAGCCACCCGCTTCAGCAGCACCAACATGACCACGGCGCCGAGTCCGATGCCTGCGGCCGCCGGGTTCGTGTCCGGCAGGGCCCGCACGACATGGGCGATGGTCTCGTGCACGTAGTGCGACCGGGGCACACTCACCCCGAGCAGGTGCCCCAGCTGAGAGGCGCCGATGATCAGGGCGGCGGCACTTGTGAATCCAGCGATCACAGGGTGGGAGAGGAACCGGACCAGCGCTCCGAGGCGCGCCAGTCCCATGCCGAGCTGGAGCACACCGACGACGGCAGCAAGGGTCACCGACAGGCCGAGCGCGAGCGCGGCATCGCCCTGTGCGATCGGCGCCACCGCCGCCGCGGTCATCAACGACACCATGGCGACGGGCCCGACTGCGAGCTGCCGCGACGTGCCCATCAGCGCATACAGCACCAACGGGACCGTGGAGGCGTACAGCCCGACGATGGGGGGCAGCCCCGCCAGCATGGCGTAGGCCATGGCCTGAGGCACGAGCATGATCCCCGTGGTGAGGCCCGCCACGAGCTCGTCGCGCAGCCCAGCACGCGACAGGTCGCGAGACTGTGCGATGAGGGGAATCAGTGAAGACACGGTCACTCCGGGGCTGACCACGAACATTGCACAGGTCGTGCCACGGATCCGACCACCGGCGTACCGAGCGAATTGCGGCTCAGGCTTGCTCTCGGACGCCCGGTCGGCGACAACGTCTCATGTCTTGAGTGGAGCGTGTCAACATGTCGCAACCGCCCCTGCGCCTCCCGCCGCTGGAGTTCACGAACTTCCATGGCATCCTCACGGTTTCGTCTCAGATGCGGGAGTTCTTCGAGACCCTCCGACGTGTCGCACGCACCGAAGCCACCGTGCTGATCCGCGGCGAGAGCGGCACCGGGAAGGAGCTCGTGGCCAGCGCGGTGCATGCGTGCAGCCCGCGCTCTGCGAAGCCGTTCCGCGCGATCAACTGCGCCACGCTCACAAGTGAGCTGCTCGCGAGTGAGCTGTTCGGGCACGTCCGCGGCGCCTTCACCGGGGCGGTGCGCGACCGGACCGGCCTGTTCCGGCTGGCCGATGGCGGCAGCGTATTCCTCGACGAGATCGCTGAGCTGCCGCTCGACATCCAGGCACGCTTGCTGCGCGTGCTCCAAGAGCGCTGCTTCGTTCCCATGGGAGGCAGCGACTCCATCTCCGTGGACATCCGGATGATCTCCGCGACCAACAAGGCCCTCCGAACCGAGGTGGAGCACCGCCGATTCCGCGAAGATCTGATGTACCGGGTGCGCGTGGTGACGCTCTACCTGCCCGCCCTCGTGGAGCGTCAGGGCGACATCGAAGCGCTCACCTGGCACTTCATCGGGCTGTTCAACCAGCAGGGGTACCGCCACGTGAACGCGATCGCCGCCGACGCGATGGACGCCATGCTCGCATACCCCTGGCCAGGCAACGTACGGGAGCTCCAGAACAACATCGAGATGGCCTTCGCTGTCGGCGAGGGTCCGGTGCTCATGCTCGACGACCTGGCGCGTGAGCTGCGCGGCCTCGCACCGCCACGCTCACGGGATCAGGGCGCCGTCACGGCGGAGGACCTCGAGCGCGCGCAGCTGGCGGAAGCCCTGCGCCTGTCGCGGGGCCGAAAGTCGGACGCGGCGGAACACCTGGGCATCAGCCGGTCCACCTTGTGGCGCAAGCTGAAACTCCATGGGATCACCCCTTGAGCGCGCGGGTCCGGATCGCATCCAGAGCGGTCACGACCTCGGCCTCGGACCGGAACAAGTGCTCTTCGGCGAGCTTGTGCAGCCCCATGCCCGCCAACATCGCAGCGACGAAGACGGCACTGCCACCCTCGAGCGCCGGCAGGCTGACCAGCGCGGGACCCGGGCAATAGCCCGCCAGCGCCCAACCCATTCCGAACAGCACTGCTCCCAGGACCAACCGCGGCGTGAGGTCGCGCCGCGTGGGGATCTGGAACCGTTCGGCGAACAGCGGCGACGGCTGCCGCAGCACCAGCTTGTAGGTGGCCACGTGGGCCACGATGGCCCCCCCCATCACGAATGCCAGGCTGGGATCCCAGTCCGCGTTGAGCGTGAGGAAGCCGATCACCTTGGTCGGATCTGTCATACCACCGACCCCCAGCCCGGCGGCGAACAGGACGCCGGCCGCGAACACGACGGCGAGCGAGGTGAATCGTCGCATCACATCCCCCCCTGAACGAATGTGGCCACCGCCATGCCAGCCGCCATGAAGGTGGCGACCGCCACGGCGCTTCGAGGCGACATCCGGGTGAGCCCGCACACACCATGGCCGCTGGTGCAGCCGCTCCCGAGCCGGGTTCCGAAGCCGACCAGCAGACCGGCCAGCACCAAGGTTCCCAGGGACGCCGGGCTCGCCGCCACGGAGTCCGGGCGCAACAGTACCAGCCCAACCCCACCCGCCGCCAAGCCGAGGAGGAAGACTGCGCGCCACTCCACGTCTCCGGCCCGTGGGGTGAGCAGCCCACCGACGATTCCACTGATCCCTGCGACCCGTCCGTGCGAGTACATGAGTGTCGATGCGACGAGCCCGATCAGCAGGCCCCCTACGGTCGACGCGACGGGTGTGAAGGAATGCACGAAGCCTCCGGTGTGATCCAGACACTTCAACAGCACCAACTGTGCCACCCGTCCAACGCCGGCTACCGCCACACCACCCCAGCGGGTGTCGCACGAACGCGACGCGGCGCGCAACATGTCGCTACGCCAGTAGAGCTCGCAACTGGGTGGGCGTCTTCAGGCTGGTCCATGCCTGCCTGAGAAAGGTGCTGCGAGCCGGCTCGTCCAGCTCGCGAAACCGCAGGAAGGTGCGCAGCGCTGGTGCATATACGTGGATGTAGCAGCGGTACAACGGGTCCCGCGCTCGGTCTCGCAGGCTCGCCCGGATGGTCAGGGGCTTCACCAGCGGGCACGCGGCGACCGCTTCATCTGCGGCCTCATCCACGCTCATGCCGTCCTCGATCCGCATCTGCGCCCGGTTCAGCACTGCACCGCTGTACAGGCGGTGCTCAAGGCGAAGCGCATCACCCTCGTCGAGCTCGTCGGGTGCGGACAGCGCATACAGAGCGATCTGCGCCAGGCCCTCCATGTGGAATGCCTCGCACGAGTGCACGGTCAGGTTGAGCGCACACGGGTCTAGGGTTCCGGTAGCGGCGGCGTGACGCATGCCTGCGACGTGCACCGCGTGGCCTGCGATCTCGTGGGCTGCGAGCCCGCGAGCCGACCGTCGCTCATACTCGATGCGCTCGTGGGTGTTGATCTTGAGTGCGACACCGCCCTCGACCGAGCCGTCGATCCAGTTGGCCCAGTAGGCATCCGTGTCGACGACCTCGATGGAGTAGTCGGGCTCGGGCAGCTCCGGGAGCAGGGCCCGCACCCGAGCCACGAACTGTTCCGCAAGAATGGGCAGATCCCGCGCAACCTCGTCGCTGGTCGCGCGGCCGAACAGGTGGCCCAGCCGCGACCGCCCCTCGGTGCCAAACGGCACGTCATGCGACTCGAACCGGGTCAGCACCTGCTGGCGCAGCGCATCCAGGGTCGACGAATCGAGCGGATCGGGCGCGATGCCCATTGTGGCGTGAAGGTAGGTCTCGAACGGCGCGACCTCTCCGTTCAGCGCCCGCAGGTACGCGTCCGAGCCGCGGAGCTTGGTCTGCACCAGCTCCGGGTCGATGAGCGAATCCGTGCCGGCCACGCGGTCGAGCAGACCGTCGAGGACCCGGACCGCTTCGCCGCGGTCAGCATACGGATCGCCATTCCATGGCACGCGAGGCGCCATGTCGAAGTCGAGCACGAGCCCGCCGCCCTCGACGCTGCGCTCCAGAGCATCCCACCGCCGGAAGAATGTGCTGATCGCCGCGTCGAGGTCCATGCCTACCTCGGGGCCATACGAAGGGCGCCGTCGAGGCGGATGGTCTCACCGTTGAGCATGGGGTTCTCGATGATGTGTTGGGCGAGGGCCGCGAACTCCGACGGATCGCCGAGGCGCGACGGGAACGGCACCGACTTGCCCAGGCTCTCGCGCACCTCCTCCGGCAGGCCCATCAGGAGCGGCGTGAGGAAGATTCCCGGGGCGATGCAACACACCCGGATGCCGTAGCGCGACAGGTCGCGGGCGACGGGGAGGGTGAGCCCTACGATGCCACCCTTGGATGCAGCATATGCGGCCTGGCCCATCTGCCCGTCGAACGCGGCGACAGACGCGGTGTTCACGATGACGCCGCGCTCGCCTCCGGCGTTGGGCTCGTTGTTGACCATGTCGGCCGCGGCGAGTCGGAGCACGTTGAAGGTGCCGCCGAGGTTCACGTCGATCACCTTCTTGAACAGCGCCAGACTGTGCGGTCCCTTGCGACCGACGGTCTTGCTCGCCGGCCCAATGCCGGCGCAGTTCACGAGGATGCGGGCGGCACCGTGGGCCTCGCGGGCAGCGGCGACGCCATCGATCACGCTCTGTTCGTCCGCAACATCCACCTTGACGAACAAGCCCCCGATGGCCGCCGCGTGGGCCTGCCCGGCTTCTTCGTTCAGGTCGAACAGCGTGACCTTCGCGCCGGCGTCGGAGAGCGCCTTCGCGGTGGCAGCCCCGAGACCCGAGGCGCCACCAGTGACAATGGCGCTGGTACCGTCGATCTTCATGCCAATCTCCTACGTGTTCTCAAATTCTGGAGCGAGTCAGCTGTGCCAGCGGGCGCCCGACGCCGCGAGGGCGCGCAGGCCCTTTGGCGGCGAGAAGCGCGGCCCATAGGCGGTGACGAATGCGTCGCACCGGGCGACGAACTCCGCACTGCCCTCCATGTCGATGTAGGCCAGCGGGCCACCGGTATACGGTGGGTAGCCGAGCCCGAGAATGGCCCCGACATCCGCGTCTTCGGCGGCCCGAAGCACGCCTTCGTCCATGCAACGCGCAGCCTCGAGTGCCTGCACCCCGAGGAGTCGCTGCTGCAGCACCTCGACCGCTGGCTGCTCCGCGGCGCGGGGGTAGATCTCACTCAGGCCCGCCCAGAGACGCTTGCCCTGATCGGAGTAGTCGTAGAATCCCCGGCCGGCCTTGCGCCCTACCCGCCCGAGCTCCGTCATGGCTGCGAGCACGGCGAATCCGGAGCCATCCTCGAACGCATCCCCAAGGTCGGCCTTGGTCTGATCGCGGATCTTCACGCCGAGATCGAGGCCGATCTCGTCGGCCAATGCCAGCGGGCCCACGGGCATGCCAGCGAGGCGACCGGCGTTCTCGATCAACGCCGGCGTCACCCCTTCGAGGAGCATCGTCTGGCCTTCGTTGAGGTAGGCGCCACACGTGCGGCTCGTGTAGAAGCCGCGGCTGTCGTTCACGACGATGGGCGTCTTACGGATCTGCCTGACGAAGTCGAGCCCCCACGCGACCGCCTCGTCGCCGGTCTGTTCGCCGACGATGAGCTCGACCAATGGCATCTTGTCGACGGGGCTGAAGAAGTGCAGCCCGACGAAGCGATGTGGCCGGCAGGATGCGGTCGCGAGGCCGGTGATCGGCAGCGTGGACGTGTTCGTGGCGAACACGGCGTCGTCGGCGAGCACGGCCTCGGCGCGCGCCGTAACGTCCGCTTTGATCTGCCGGTTCTCGAACACCGCCTCGATCACGAGCTCACAGCCCGTGAGCTCGGCGTAGTCGGTGGTGGGGCGGATCCGCGCGAGCAGGGCGTCGAGCTTGGCCTGGCTGGTGCGCCCCTTCGCGAGGCGCTTGCCCTCGATCTTGGCGCTGTACGCCTTGCCGCGCTCGGCGGAGGCGAGGTCGCGGTCGATCAGCACGACCGTGATGCCCGCCTTCGCGGCCGAGTACGCAATGCCAGCGCCCATCATGCCCGCGCCCAGCACGCCGAGCCGGGTGACCTTGCGCCGGGGCACGTCAGCGGGCCGACGCGCGAGCTTGTCCGCCCGACCCTTGAACACGAACAGGCTGCGGATCATGTTCCCGGCGACGGGATCGTAGAATAGCTTCGTGAAGTACTGGTTCTCGATCGACAGCCCCGCATCCATCGGCACCTGGGTGCCCTCGTACACGCAGGACAGGATCGCTTCGACCGCCGGGTAGTTGTGCAGGCTCTTGTCCTGGGCCATCGCGTTGGCCCCCATGAAGAGCGGCACGATGCGCGGATCCATGCCGCCGGCGCCACCGGGGACCTTGAATCCTCGCACGTCCCATGGCTGAACAGCGGCGCCCCCGCCGATCACCCATTCACGGGCGGCCTCGACGAGTTCTGCGGCAGGCAGCACGGCGTGCACGACGCCGAGCTCCAGCGCCTTGGCGGGCCCCACGTTGCGACCCTCGAGCATCAGCGGCAGTGCCGCCTTGATCCCGATCAGCCGGGGAAGACGCTGGGTGCCCCCGGCACCTGGCAACAGGCCGACAGAGGCCTCGGGCAGGCCGAGGAGGGCGCGCGGGTCGTCGGTGCAGATGCGATGGTGGCATGCCAGCGCGAGCTCGAGGCCGCCGCCGAGCGCGGTGCCGTTGATCGCCGCGACGAACGGCTTGCCGCAGGTCTCGAGTCGCCTAAGCGCGCGGGAGAACCGACCGATGGCGTCCGCGAACTCACCGACCGGCGGCCGGTCGCCGAACGCGAGCTGGCTCAGCCACTTGAGGTCGGCTCCGGCGAGGAAAGTGGACTTCCCGCTCGCCACCACGGCACCTCGGATGGCGTCGTCGGACGCCACCCGCTCAATCGCTGCCGACAGGTCGTCTCCGAAGGACTCGTCGAGCACGTTCATCGGCTTGCCAGGGCAGTCGATGGTCAGGACAGCGACGCCGTCGGCGCCCACCTCGACTCGGATGGTCTGCATGCGGCCTCCGTCAGACGCGCTCGAGGATGGTTGCAGTGCCCATGCCCGCACCGACGCACAGCGTGGCGAGGCAGGTGCTGAGTCCGCGACGCTCGAGCTCGTCGAGGGCCGTGCCCAGGATGATGGCGCCGGTCGCACCGAGGGGGTGCCCCAGAGCGATGGCTCCGCCGTTCACATTCACCCGGTCATGGGGCGCGCCCATCACGTCCATGAACCGGAGCACGACGGAAGCGAACGCCTCGTTCACCTCCCACAGGTCGATGTCGCCAGCGTTCATACCTGCCCGAGACAGGGCCTTCTCCGCCGCGAACGAGGGGCCGGTGAGCATGATTGTCGGCTCGGAACCCACACTCGCGAACGAACGAATCCGCGCCCGAGGCTTCAGACCAAGGCGCTCCCCCATCTCGCGACTGCCGACGAGCATGGCGCAGGCGCCATCGACGATCCCGGAGCTGTTTCCCGCGGTATGGACGTGCTCGATCCGCTCCTCGTCGGGGTACCGTTGCAGCGCGACGCTATCGAAGCCGTAGGCCTGACCGGCCTTCGCGAACGACGGCCGGAGCGACGCGAGGCCCTCGATGGTGGTGTCGGCCCGCATGTGCTCGTCGCGCGCGAGCAACACCCGACCGATGTGGTCGTGCACGGGCACCACGCTGCCATCGAACGCTCCCTCCTCCCATGCGGCGGCCGCTCGATGCTGACTGGCCAGGGCGAATCGGTCCACGTCGGCGCGCGAGTAGTTCCACCGCGTCGCAATGAGGTCGGCCGATACCCCCTGGGGCACGAAGTAGGTGTCCCAGGCCACAGCGGGATCGGTGGGCCAGGCCCCTCCGTCGCTGCCCATCGGCACCCGGCTCATGGACTCGACCCCGCCCCCGACAGTGAGATCGCACTGCCCGGACATGACCTGGGCTGCCGCGTTGTTCACCGCCTCGAGGCCCGAGGCACAGTACCGGTTGATCTGCTGCCCGGGCACGCCTTGGTCCCAACCTGCGTGAAGCACCGCGACCCGGGTGATGTTCGCGCCCTGCTCGCCAACGGGACCGACGCACCCGAACACCACGTCATCCACCAGCGAGGTGTCGAGCCCGGTGCGGTCTCGCAGCGCGTTCAGCACGCGGGTGGCCAAGCGGATGGGGGTGACCGTGTGGAGGGCGCCGCTGGACTTGCCACGGCCCCGGGGGGTGCGCACGTGGTCGTAGATGTACGCCTCGGGCATCGGACCTCCGGTGTGGAGACCGTGCCTAACAGGCTGTCGCCCCCGCCGTTCCGACGAAGCCGTGGTCTTGGGTTTGGAGGGGTCCAGGCCCGAGCCAAGAGCCGGCCCGATCTGCGCAGGTATCCTGCGCTACACTCGGGCCGGTTCGCAGACGAGCAGACTGGACCTCAGCCTGAGGGACAGGCATCGGTCAAGCGGCGCGACTCCCTGTCACCGGAGCTCGACCTCGATGGGTCGTGGGCCGGGGCGCACGTCGATGACGGCGTTGCCGATCGTGTAGCGGCCGACGGGCAGCCACCCCTGGTACTGACCGTTGTCAGCCAGCGCTGATGTGGCCCGCTCGATCGCGCCTCGGGCCACCGGAAAGAAGTCGGCGCCTGGCGGCTCCAGCAGCACCGGACCCGGAGCCGTGACGTGCACGGCGCCGTACGCCATGTCGATCGCCCACAGCTGCTCGACGATCTCCCGCCGCTCTTCGAGCTCCAACGCGGCCAGGAGTCGCTCTCGCGACGCCCCGAGATCCCCGAGCGCTCGCGCGGCCTCGGCGGCGACCACGAAGTCTGTGACGGACAGATCGTCCGCCTCTCGCAGGGCCGTCCAGGTGCGCTCCACGCCCGCCCACGCATTGCGCGTGGCGAGCGTGTGCAACTCGTGGGACAGGCGGAGGACCTCCGCAGCGGTGACCTGCGGAGCGGATTCACGGGGTGCCGCCACGGCTACGCCCGCCCACGCCATCAGCGCGGCGAGTCCGAGTCTCTGCAGCCAGCCGTTGGCAGACGCCACGTCACGCTCCATGCGGCGGAGGGTACACGATCGCAGATCCGACCGCAATTCACGTTGCACCTATGCAATCTACGCGCCAAAAATGTCGCGATGGGGCGCGCGCGCCTCACTCGCGGCGCAGCAAGGCCTCGACCGCGTCCACGACACCGCCCTGCTCGGCGCGCTCCAGGCGGGAGCGAGCGGTCTGGGCGGACTCGGCGAGTCCGGCCGCGGCCATCCCGCGCTCATCGCCGTGCTCCCGAAGGGCGTCGGCCAGCTCCAGCGCTCGGTGGAACCGCTCCCGTTCGGACGCCCCGGAGTAGGCCGACCACGCCGCGACCACCATCGCCGCGTCGCCACGGGGAGCCAGCGCGCCCACCCAGCCCGCGGTCGCGTCCAACGACTGGAACAGGGCCAGCTCTGCCCAATGGACCACGTCCACCCGCTGGTTCAAGTGCTGCTGGCGCACCATCTGACCTCCCACAGTGAGTGCGCCGCCCAACAAGAGCACCACGACTCCGGCAACGACCAGCAGCCGAAGGTCGAGCCGCCCCACTCCGCTTCCGTCCGCAGTGGGCACCGAGGCCAGCACCGGGGCGGAGATCTCGTACAGGTGCTCGTCGTCGCGGAGGGCGTCCACCCGGTCCGCGTCCTCGAAGGACACGAGGCCGCCAAGGGCGACGTTCCGGGACGGGTCGGCCGGAACCTTCCTCACCGTGTCGACGAGCGCTTGCGCGGTGTCGATCGGCGGCCCTCGGCGGCCGATCAATCGCTCGGATGCATCAGCGAGCGCCTCTGCAGTCCGACCAGTGGTCTGATCGGACAGCCGCTGGAGGAGGTGTCCAGCAGCCGCGAGATCCGTCATTCGCGCAGCCGGCAGAGCGGGTTCATGCGGCCAGCCGTGCAGAGTGACCTCCAGGTCACCTCCGACCCAGACATGATCGGCCGATAGACCTCCATGAAAGCGGAATTCCACATGCGCGGCAGCGAGTAGCCCCGCGAGCTGGAGGGCGACGTCTCGAACCGCCTCCGGCTCGTGCACAGCCTGCGATGCAAGCCAGGTCACGAGGGTCCGGGTCGTCTGCATCTTCGTTTCAGCCTGGATTCACGTCATCGAGGTGCGTTATGGGACGCAGGTTCGCCCCCGGGGCGACAGGAGGAGACTATGCGATTCATGATGATCCTGGCCATGGCCAGCCTCGTCGCGTGCGGCGGCGACAAGGGCGGCGACAGCGCCGCCGCCGACACGAGCTCGGCGACCGGCACCGCGACGGGCGGCACTGCCACCGGCGGCACCGCCACCGGCGGCACCGCGACGGGCGGCACCGCGACGGGCGGCACCGCCACTGGCACCGCCACCGGCGGCACCGCCACTGGCACGGCGACCGGCGGCACCGCAACGGGCACCGCGACCGGCACGGCGACCGGCACGGCGACCGGCACCGCAACGGGCACCGGAACGGGCACGGGCACGGGCACCGGCGGAAACTTCAGCTTCACGCTGTCGGGCGCCGGCTACGCGCCGCACGATGGCCAGAACATCGAGGTCGCCCTCGTCGACTCCACCGGCTCGCTGGTCGATGTCGCCAGCGTCGCGATGGACTCCTCCGGCGACCTCGAGGTCGTCATGGGCGGCGTGTTGGAGCCGGGCATGGACTACATGGTCCAGTGGTACGCGGACCTCAACGCCAACGGCATGTGCGATGCACCGCCGCGCGATCACTCCTGGCAGGAGTGGGTCTCCGCCGTCGCTGGTGACGTCGTCGTCACGCGCGACCACGACGTGACCTGGCTCGACGTGTGCGCCACCTGGGGCGAGGCCCGGTGGAACCTGACCCTGACCGGCACCGGCTACGAGCCGCACGACGGCCAGGAGATCCACGCCGCCGCAATCAACACGGCCTCGGGCCAGGTTGTCGGTCGCGGCATGCAGGTCATGGACGCCTCGGGCGAGCTGTCCGTCGACATGGGCCCGATCGCCGAGGATGGCGAGCGCTACACGATCGTGTGGTACGCCGACCTCAACGGCTCCGGCGACTGCTCGGCGCCCCCCGCCGACCACGCCTGGCGCCTGAACGGCCCGCCGATCACGATGGACATGGACATCCCGTACGACCACGACACCCGCTGGGAAGACGTCTGCGCGAACTTCTGAGTTCGTGACAGGCGAGGCACGGCCGGGCCAACGCCCGGCCGTGCGCGCGCACACAGCCGGTTAAGCGCGGCGGACGAGGTATGAATGCGCCTTTCCGCCGACATCGTCGTGCGCCATCCGTGGTTCTTCATCGTGTTCTTCGTCGTCGTCACCCTCGGGTTCGCGACGCAGCTCCCGCGCCTCGTGGTCGACCCCGAGGTCAAGAACCAGCTCCCGGCCGACATGCCCGGCCGCGTCGCCATGCTCGAGGTCGAGGAGCGGTTCGGCGGCAGCGAGATGATCATGGTGGTGCTCGAGCACACCGACGTACTGCAGCCGGCGGCACTCACCCGACTGAAGGCCCTCTCTGACGGCATGGCCGAAATCGAGGGCATCGACGACGTGATGGACGTCTTCACCCTCACGGACGTGCGCGGCGAAGACGGGAACATGATCGTCGAACCCGCAGTGCCCGCGCTGCCCACGACTCCGGAGGAGGTGGAGGCGCTGCGACGCCTGCTCGACGGCAACGACCTCGTTCGCGGCAACGTGTTGGCCGCAGACGACTCCGCTGCCGCTGTGATCGGACTGCTCGCGAAGGGTGCCGAAGATCAGCCGACGATCGCCGCCGTGGAGGCGCTGATCGCTGCAACACCCGGCCCTGGCGAGGTGTTCGTCGGCGGCATGCCCGACGTGCGGAGCCGGGTCAGCCACGACATCCAGAGCGACATTCGCCGGTTCCTCCCGTTCGGACTGGCGATAATCCTCGGCTTCCTCTGGGTCTGCTTCCGTCAGCTCCGCGGCGTGCTGCTCCCGTTCGCCGTCGTGGTGATGAGCTGCGTGGTGGCCATGGGGTTGATCCCCCTGCTCGGGTGGAAGGTCCAGATGGTGACCGTCATCCTGCCGGTGATCCTGCTCGCGGTGGCGAATGACTACGGCATCCACCTGCTCGCAAAGTACCAAGAGGAGAACAAGCCCGGCAGCAACCACACCGCGGAAGAGCTGGCCCTGCTCTGCCTCCGCGACCTCGGACCGCCGGTGCTGGCGGCCGGCATCACCACGATGGCCGGCCTGCTCTGCCTCACCACCCACATCATCGTGCCGGCCGCTCAGCTCGGCATTCTCGCGAGCCTGGGCGTGCTGTTCGCGCTCGCAGGCAGCCTCGGGTTCATCCCTGCTGTGCTCGCGGTGATGCCGGTCGCCCCACCCATTGCCGGTGTGGGCGACGACGGCGACGCGGGCATGCTGGAGCGGCTGCTCGCGGGGCTGGCCGGCCGGGTCGTGGCACGACCGCTCCCAATCCTACTGGTCGTGCTCACGGGCACAGTGCTCATCGCAACCGGCATGACCCGCATCCAGGTCGACACCAACCCGATCAACTACTACCCGCCGGCAGCGCCGGTGGCGCAGAACGCGGCCAGGATCAACGCCTCATTCGGCGGCTCAACCGAGCTGTCGGTGCTCGTCACCGGCGACATCCAGGACCCTGAGGTGATGGCGGGCATCGACGCGCTGGGCCAGGCCATGCGCGCGCAGGAAGGCGTCGGATTCACCAGCTCGATCGCCGATGTCATGCGCAAGATGAGCAAGGCTCTCCTGGGTGGTGACGGGCCGGGGACCATGCCCGACACCCACGACGCGTTGGCTCAGTACTTCCTGCTGTACAGCATGAACGGCGACCCCGAAGATCTCGAGCGGATGGTGGACTTCGAATACGAGCACGCGCTCGTCACCGCCCGGATCAGCAGCCTGGGCACCGCTGAGATCGCCAAGATCGTACGCGCCACCGAGGCCTGGCTCGACGAGCACCCGGTCGGCGAGTCCACGAAGGTCAGCGGGTTCGGCCCCGTGTTCGTCGACCTGGTGGACGCCGTGGTGGAGGGGCAAGCGATCAGCCTCAGCCTGTCCCTGGTGCTGGTGTTCGTGCTCGTCTCCTTCACGTTCCGCTCGCTCGGCGCCGGGCTGTATGCCCTGGTTCCCCTGCTCATGGCCATGCCGTTGCTGTTCGGCGGCATGGGCTACCTCGGCATCGAGCTGAACATCGTCACAGCGATGCTGTCGTCGATCATGGTGGGCGTGGGCGTCGACTACACCATCCACTTCCTCTGGCGGTACCGCGAGGAGCGTCGAGCGGGACACGACCCCGAGAATGCCGTGTTCCGCACACTCACCACCTCCGGCCGCGGCATCGTGTTCAACGCCCTGTCGGTGGTCGTGGGCTTCTCAGTGCTCCTCGTGAGCAACTTCTTGCCGGTGCAGTTCTTCGGCTTCCTGGTCGTGGTGAGCATCGGCGGCTGCCTGATCGGCGCGCTCGTCGTGCTCCCGGCCCTGTGTCTGGTGTTCCGCCCGAGCTTCCTCGAGCCCTGATACCGACGGTCAGCGGATCCAGCCCACCGCGAACGTGACGGCATCGTTCTGTCCGAAGTAGCTCCCCGGCCCGCCGCTGTAGGTGACGGCATCCATCAGGCCGTCCGGGGCCTCGACGGGGCCGCCGAGCAACATCGCGCCCAGCGTGAGTTCGAGCGGATCGGTAGGCCGCCAGGTGACTGTCGGCCGAACCATGTAGTCTCCGAACGACAGGTCGTACGCCGCCACGTAGGCCAAGCGCACCTTGTCGCGGGCCACCGTGAACCGCCCGGTGGTCGCGAGCGTGGCCTGCTGCCGCTTCATCAGCACCAGCGTGCGCGGCGGCTCCAGCATCTGCTCGATCCGGCCCTCCAGCGCCAGGAATACCGAGGTTCCCGACACGTAATCCAGCCCGAGGCCGGCGCTGACCGAGGGGGTGGTGCTCGACGTGAAGTACTTGCTGCGCACCACCCGGTGCGACAGGTACGCCGCCTCCCACCGCAGGCCGATCGGTCCGAGCATCGTGGAGCCGTCCAGCCCCGCCATGCCGGTGTAGGGCCACTCATTGGTGAGCAGGTCTTCGGTGGCGGCGTACAGCTCGTCGGTGTCGGTCGCGAGGGGGAGCTGCTCGTTCTTCAACACGTCGACGAAGTAACTGCCGAGGTTCGCCATCGATTGGTTCGACCGGAAGTACCCGCCCATGAACCCAAGATCGAAGCCGTTCCCGGAGATGTCGATGCGCTCCGCGATCTCGCCCGTGTAGACCAGCGCTTCCGGCATGCCCTTCTGCGCGGTGGCTACGTTGAACCCGCGGCGCAGGAAGGTGTCCTGGTTTTCCAGGCTGTTGCCGAGGTTCTTCACCTGGGTCTCGAGGGCGGGGGCCGCGCCATCGGGCCAACGCGCGGCGGTGCGGCCGAAGTCGTTGAGCATGCGCTGGCGCACCACCGACCAGTCTGTGCCTCGCTGCTCGATGCGGTCGACGCCCGCGAACGGGATCAACACCGTGGTGGCCCGCACCACATCGCTGCCCGCTTCCAGCGTGACCATGGGGATGGGCATGCGCACGTGGTCGGACGGCGTGAGCGCACCGTTGCGCATGTCGCGCGGGTTGATCACGTCGACCACAGGCAGGAGGTCGAGCTGACCCCACCGCTCGACCAGGTGGCCAGCGCGGATGCGGAACGGTCCAGCAGGACCTTCCCAGCCCGACTCGCCGGGGCGAACATCCCACCAGCCCTCTACGTCGTCGCCAGCGAGGAGCTGATGCTCGCCCCAGACCTCGAGGAACCAGCGGCCGTCGTCCTTCAGATCGCCTCGCGCGAACGCGCGGAACCAGGTGCGGGTCTCGACCGTGTCCTCCCCAGCTCGGTCGGAGGCGAGATCGACCTGCAGCTCCGGGCGCAGGATGAAGCCGGTCTCCTGGGCGAGCGCCGAAGAGAGCACGAGAGCGAGAAGCACGGGTCAGCCGCCGCGTTCGAGGTGAGCCTGGGTGAAGATGTCGTCCGGGAGCTCCTCGGCAGGCACATCGAACTTCTGCTCGATCACCTCCAGCCGCGTGGAGGTGCCCTTCTTCACGGTGGTCATGATCGAGACCTTCGCGACGTGCTTGTCGCCGTTCTGAGCGGTCTCGGTGACCTCGAGGGTCTTCAGCAGCGTGCCGCCGTCGTCGAAGAACTCGACACGCTTGGCCAGGTAGGTGGACTTGTCGACGGTGGACCGCAGGCGACCGTAGCTGGACGCATCACCCGGATCGGTATCGATCACCCAGCTGTCCCCTGCCTCTTCGACCACCTTGTGGGTCGCGTCACCGGGCTCACCGAGATCCAGATCTTCGTAGGAGAAGTCGCTGCCCATGAACGGGCCCTTGCGGCTGCTGCCGCTGATGCGCGACAGCCGCTTGAGGGCCGGCATGTACAGCATCTGCTCGTCGGTATCGGGCCCGTCGATCTGGAGGAAGGACGTGCCCGCGACATCGGCCGGCGACTCGAACCGGAACAGGGTCTTCGTGGTGTCGCCATCTCGCTTGAGCTTGATCTCCATCTCCCGCGTGCGCTCGCTGCCGGTCTTGCCGACGATGACCATGCGGACCTTCTGCACCGCGCTCTCGACCTGGCGGGTCTCGCGGGCTTTGTCCATGATCTCGTCGGCGGTCTCGGCGAGTGCGGACGGGGCGAGGGTGAGCAGCAAGGCGGCGATGAAAGTGCGCACGGAGCCTCCGCGGTGACGCACCTCTAGCACCGGGAGCGGCCGGTCGCTTCCGTCCCGTCCGGTCACTGGAACACGAGGCCTACAGACGTGCTCGCGCTCGCGCCGTGCGGGTCCGTGATCGTGACCGTGAGATCGGCGTTCGTTCCTGGCGCATCCGCCGCGCCGTCGGGGAGCGCCATGATGGTCGCCCCGCTTGCCGGGCCCTCGCCCTCACAGTCCAGGATCAAGCCACCGATGGCGGTCTCGCTCACCCCGTCCACATCGAGGCTCACCACGGCGTTGACCTGATCGGAGGCATCGACCCCGGTGACCTCCAGGTCGATCCGGAGGCCGCCGCCGCCCAGCGCGACGGTCGAGCCGTCTGACCACGGATCGAGGTTGCCGCCCGACACGGAGCCCAGCACAAGCGTCTGCGCGCCTGCGCCGGTGCACGGGGTGAGGGACGGTGTGCCAGCGGCGGAATCGTCCACCGTCTTCCCTCCGCAGGCCACCAGGAACAGCAGGACCAGACGCATCGAGCCTCCTCGGATCCCGGTCTAACCGTCGGTGTGCACCGAACGCACCAGTCGGAACGACCCTGTCGGGTCGCGCCAGGTGGGTTGGGAGCCGATGCGGAACGCGGCCCGGCACTTCTGGCCGTTGAACGCCCCTCCACGGCGCACCCGCAAATCCTGACCCGCCGCGTCGCTGGACCGTGGGACGATCTCATCGCCGAGCGTCGGTCCCTCTGCGTCGTAGGGGTCCGCGCACCAGTCGTAGGTGTTGCCGCCCAGCCCGCGGATGCCGTACGGACTCGTGTCGACGGGGTAGCTGTCGACCACCGAGGGCAGCGGATGGTCGGTGGCGTGGCTCCGGGACATGTGGCACCACGACGGGTCGAGGGTGTTGCCCCACGGGAACACCCGGCCATCCGCTCCTCGGGCCGCCTTCTCCCACTCCAGCTCACCGGGCAGGCGCCATGACTTGCCGTCGCCGGTGGACAGCCAGCGGGCGTAGCCGCGGGCGGCGAACCAATCGACCATGATCACGGGCCAATCGGGCAGCCACTCGTCGCCGTCGTCGTCGACCGTGAGATGGAACCGGCCCTCGGCGTCAAGGCGCAGCGTGGGATCCACAATCTCGCCACGAGACAGGGATGCGGGCTGCCGGCGGAGCGCCTTGTGCTCCTGACCAGTGGCCACAAGATCGTCGAGGTAGCGGATGAACTCGGCCTGCGTGACCGGGAACTGGCGCATCACGAACCCATCCACCCACAACCGCCGCCGCGGCAGGCTGCCGTGGGCTTCGGGGTCGCCGCCGGAGAGGAACCAACCGGACGGGACGTAGCGATCGTTTGGATCGAGGGCGCCGCGGCGCGGGAGGCGGATCGGCGTGGGCGCGCTGCTGCCGGGGCGCACACCGTCCCAGTGCTCGCCGCGCCCGATGAACACGGGGTAGCGCACGGGCTCGTGCCCAGGGGCCTCGATGATGCACAGGTAGCTGCCCATCGGGAGCGGTCGCGCCTTGAGCGGAGTGGCGCCCATCAACCTCGGCTCCACCGGCTCCAGGCGCCGGTTCCGAACCATGTACCTATACAATGTCACCAAAGCGCCGGGCGGATCGGTGTACAGCGTGAGCGCTCCCGTCCCGTCGAGGAAGGCCTGCTGGCGAGCCCGCTCCGGGTGCTCGGAGGGCAGCGAACGCACGTGCTCCCACAGTCGCAGCACAGCGCGCTCGGCGGCGTCCCGGTCGCGGCGCTCCTCGGCCTGGATCAGCGCCCCACGGTGCACCTCGGCCAGCGCTGCATGCGCCTCCGGGAGGTTCGGCGCGTGGGTCAGCGCACCCTGGAGCAGCTGCTCACGCTCGAGCTCCAGCCGGTCAGCGCGACGCTCCAGCTCAGCGGCTGTGTCCTCGCACGTCCAGCCTTCGAGCTTCTCGGACTCCGGCGCCCAGGGCGGCACCTCTTCGAGCAGCTCGGCGGCCCGCTCCATCAGGGCGGCCGCGCGACTCCGCAGGCGCAGTGCGTCCGGCACCCTGGACGCAGCCTCGGCCACGACCACCCGCGCCCGGGCCCGGCGTCGCGCTCCTTCGAGCCACGCACCCACCTCCTCCGCCAGCTCGAGCGCGTTGGCGAAGCGTTGCGCTGGCTGCCTCGCCATCGCGCGCTGCACGGCGCTCACGAGCTCGTCCGGCAGAGGCTTTGCGGCCACCACGGAGACTGGACGCGGCGCACCGGCCCGAACCGCCGCGAGCACCTCTTGCGCGGACCGCCCCGCATACGCGCGTTTTCCAGCGAGAATCTCGTACAGGATCGTGCCGAGCGCGTACACATCGGAGCGCTCGTCGATCGCGCCCACTTCACCGCTGGCCTGCTCGGGCGACATGTACGCGGGCGTGCCGGCGAGCGAGCCGAGCCCGGGCGCCTCCTCGCTGTGGCCATTGCGATCCGTGGACACGGGTGCGAGCTCGCCAGCGGCTGCGGCCCGGTCGATGAAGCCTCGGATCTTGGCGACGCCCCAGTCGAGCACCTGAACCTCGCCGAACGCGCCGATCATCACGTTCGAGGGCTTGAGATCGCGATGGACCACGCCCCGGCTGTGCGCGTAGGCGACCGCCTGGCACACCCGAAGCCAAGCATCCACCAGCCGCCGCAGCGACCACTCGCCTTCGCGGAGCACCCGGCTGAAGGTCCGACCCGCGACCACCTGCATGGTGAAGAACAGCCGACCGTCCGGCAGGCGGTCCAGGTCATACACCGGCACGATGCCCGGGTGGGCGAGCTGGGCTGTGACCTGGGCTTCTTCGATGAACCGATTCCGGACGATGGTCTCGTGGAGCAGGTCCGCCCGGATGATCTTCATCGCCATGTCGCGCCGGAGCACGTGGTCGTGCACCAAGTGCACCTCGCCCATGCCGCCGGTGCCGAGGAGGCTCACGTGGGTGTACCGGGGCGGGAGCTCCATCGGGCCCGCCGATGGGGCCGCCTCGTCGAGCTCGGGCACCACCAGGGTGACAGGCTGGTAGTAGGTCTCGTCGACCGGCCCCACCTCCACCGCGGAGGTCGGCGCAGCTCGGTTCTGGGGTGGGTCCACCGGCATGGTGGCCCAGCCTACGGCAGGTGGATGACGGCAGGCGTCGAGGGCCCGTCAAGGATCGTCGCGGGCCACATCGATCATCGCACCGATGTCGACCATCTTGGCGCGAACCCGCCCCTGCTGGGCGCCATCCCGCAGCTCCACGGAGTCGATCCGGCGCCAGCCGGCGTAGTCCAGCCACCGAACGCCTCGCGCGTCGAGAAGCTCGCGCAGGTCGCCGTCGGAGCCCCCGGGAGTCAGGTCGGCCACGTCCTCCAGGAGGCGCCCGACCGTATCGACCGCGTCGGCTGCGTTGGTCCCGATCACGCCGGACGGGCCCCGCTTCGCCCAGCCGACCACGTACTCACCCGCCCGCACAGCCCCGTCCGCGTCCACCACCCGTCCACCGTCGTTCCGGATGATCCCGCGGCGCGGCTCGAACGGTACGCCTGGAATCTCCACCCCGCGGTACCCGATGGCCCGGAACAGCGCCTGAGTCGAGAACCGACTGCGAACGCCTGTATCGACCGGGCGCGGGGATCCGTCACGCAGCTCCAGGCGGTTGTGCGCGACCTCGACCTGAGCAAGCGCGCCTCCGGCACCGTACAGCGCCACCGGCGACTTGCAGAACTCGAGCACGATGCGCCTGGCACCGGTCAGCGGGCGGTGCGCGATCTCCTCGAGCACTTCGAGGGTCTTCCGAGTGGCGCGGTCCCCTCCCCCGCCGTCCAGCCACGCGCGCGTCGCATCATCGAGCTCGAGCACAGCCGGATCCACCACCACGTCGACGGCGCAGGCCGCCAGCTCCCGTACTTCCTTCGGGTGGAACGCCGCCTGGGCCGGGCCCCGTCGGCCGAGCACCACCACCTCCTCTACCGCGGAGCACGCGAGGGCCTCGAGCGCGTAGTCCGCGATGTCCGTGGACCGGAACGCATCGGCCGGACACCCGAGCACCCGGGCAATGTCCACCGCGACGTTCCCATTGCCCACGACGACCGCGCGTTTCACGCCGGAAAGGTCGAACCCGTGCTGCGTGTGATCGGGGTGCGCGTTGTACCAGTACACGAAGTCGGTGGCGCTGCTGACCCCGGCCAGATCCTCCCCGGGCACCCACAGCTTCCGGTCGGCCTCGGCACCGACCGCGTACACGATCGCGTCGAACCGCTCCCGCAGCTCGTGCACCTCCAGATCGACGCCCAGAGTGACGTTCCCGAGATACATGAACCGCGGATCTGCGGCGAGGGAATCGTACTTTCGCACGACGTTCTTGATTTTCTGATGGTCGGGCGCGACCCCTGCCCGCACCAGCCCGAACGGCGTGGGCAGGCGATCGATCAAGGCGACCGATACCGGCACCACCGACTGCTTGAACAGCGCTGCGACCGTGTAGAAGCCCGACGGGCCCGCACCGATCACGGCGACGCGCAGCGGGCGTTCGGGGGTGTGCATCACCGGACTCCTGGGAGAGTCCGAGCCTACCGCAGTGCTACAGACCACACGAACCGACGGTGTCGGCTCGCGTCGCCCGGCTACGCGTTGACGCCGACGACCAGGGCCGTGACGTTGTCTTCGCCACCGGCCTTGAGCGCCTCTTCGACCAACACGTGCCCCAGCATATCGACCGGCGTGCCCTCGATGATCCGCTGGATCGCCGAATCATCGAGCGCGTCGGTCACGCCGTCGCTGCACAGCACGTAGATGTCGCCCGCTTCGACGAGCCGGGTGGTGGTGTCGGGCTCGACCGGCCCGTGAAAGCCCACCGACTGCGTGAGGATGTGTTTGTGGGGGAGCAGACGGGCGAGCTCGGGCGTGAGGCGCCCAGCGTCGATCTCCTGCTGCACCACGGTGTGGTCCCGGGTGAGACGAACCAAGCGGCCCACTCGGTACAGGTACGCACGGGAATCACCCACGTGCGCCAGGTGGGCTTGATCGCCATCCACGACGAGTACCACCAGAGTGGTTCCCATGCCGCGCACCAACGGGTTGTTGTCGGCCTCGCGGCGGATCTGGATCGACGCCTGGTTCATCGCGTACCGGAGCCGCTCCCGCAGCACATCGGCCGGGTCCTCGATGTCGAGATCCCGCACCAGGCGGGTCTCGTCGGGGTCGTGTGAACCCACCAGAGTGCGATGCACCGTCTCGGTGGCCATCGCGGACGCCACCTCGCCGGCCGCGTGCCCGCCCATGCCGTCCGCGACGACGAACACGCCGTTGTCGAGGTCGATCAACAGCGCGTCTTCGTTCCTCTCGCGGACAGGCCCGATGTCCGTCCTCGCATACGCTTCCAGTTGCATCGACGCCCCTGCCACTCAGGCTGTGGATTGCGATACTATATTCGGGTCCCGTCCGTCGGGACTCACTCGTCCCTGGCCACCGTGACCCACACCCCGCCCCCCAACCGTGACACGGCCGATCCTGCGGCCGACGAGCGAATCGGACCCTACCGTGTACTCGAGCGGATAGCGCGGGGCGGCATGGCCACCGTGTTCCGCTGCGTCGACACGCGGAACGGCGACGAAGTCGCGGTCAAGCTGCTCCTGCCACTGCCGCTGGCAGACGAGGGCCGTGGCCGCTTTCGCCGGGAATTTCGCGCATTGTCGCGACTGGAGCACCCGAATGTGCTCCGGGTCTTCGAGGCGGGGCTGTGGGGCGATCGGCCCTGGTTCAGCATGGAGCTGGTCGAGGGCCATGACCTGCGGGACGAGCTCGCCGGGCTGGGCGCACTCCCGGCCGCCGCCCGGTTCGAGCGGATCGAGTCGATCGTGGTGCAAGTGGCGCGCGCCCTCGCCTACGTGCACGAGCGAGGCCTGGTGCATCGCGACATCACGCCCGGCAACATCATGATCGACGGTGGTGATCGCGTTCGCTTGATGGACTTCGGCGTGGTGAAGGAGCTCGGCGCCGACCACACCATGGTGAACACCGTGATCGGCACCGTGGCGTACATGGCGCCGGAGCAGATCTCGAACGCTCCGATCGACGCCCGCGCCGACCTGTACGCGCTGGGGGCGGTGCTGTATCTGATGCTCACCGGGCGCCGGCCGTTCAACGCGCACACCATCCACGGCTACATGGAGAAGCACCTCAACTCCGTGCCCCGGCCGCCCCACCAGCTCGACCCGCTGGTGCCCGCGCGCCTCGACTCCGCCTGCATGAGGCTGCTGGAGAAGGACCCCAGCGACCGGTTCGCGTCGGCGGCACACCTGCTGCACGTGCTCGGCCGCGCGGGTCACGACGACGACGGCCTCCAGTGGCCCCCGCGAACCGTCGGCCGCACGCTGCTCAAGGCCACCCTGCGGGAAGCGCTCGACGCCCTCGAGACCGGTCGGCGTGGGTCGGCCGTGCTGCTCTCCGCGTCGATGGGCCAAGGCAAGACCCGCATCCTCGAGCTCGTCGACACCTGGGCCCGCCGTCGAGGCCTGCGCGTGGCGGTCGGCAAGTGTCGCCCCCTCGACCGCCCGTTCGGGGCGTTCGCCAATATCTACCGCACCCTCGGCGAAGATCCGCCAACCCAGGTGCTGGTGGATGCGTTCGACGGGGTGGAGGAGACCCGGCGCACCGAGCGCTACCCGGTGATCGCGGCGTTCCGTGACCTGTTGTTGGACCGCACCCCCGTGGTGCTCCTCCTCGACGACCTGCACCACGCCGACCCCGCGACCGTCGAGCTGCTGATCTACCTGATCCGCAACACCCTCGAGATGGGCGACGCCCCCGTGTTGTTCGTGCTGGGGCACTCGAACACCGAGACCGCGATCCGGCGCCGGATCGGCGAGATCGAGGTGGTGCAGAACGCCGATCTCGGACCGCTGGAGGCGGCGGAGGTCGAAGAGCTGGTGCTGAGCCTGATCGACAACACCCCCGCGAGCCTCGCGCTGGCCGAGCGACTCCACCACGAGTCGGGCGGCTCGCCCGCGTTCATCACCGACATGCTCCAAGGGCTGATGGATGACGGCGTCATCGTGCGCGGTGAGGACCGGTTCACCCTCTCCCTCGACGTGTCCGAGATCACGCGCTCCCGCTTGCCGATGCCGGCATCCCTCCGCCAGGCATTGCAGGACCGCCTCGCCCCATTGAGTGTCGATGCGCGGGAGGTCGGGCGGATGTTGGCGCTCACCCGCCGGCGCGTGCTGCTCGACGTGCTGATCGAGGCGTGCCCGTTCGATGAGGATCGGGTGATGGAGGCGCTGGACGAGCTGGTCGACGCGAAAATCGTCAAGGAGGAGCGCGACGACGACGCCGAGCGGGTGGAGCTGTCCCACGGACGGTTCCGCGACGTGATGCTCGAGCAGCTGGAGCCCGACGACGTGGTGGCACGGCACCGGCGCATGGGAGAGGTGCTCGAGCTGCACTTCCGTGGGCGGCTGGGGCAGGTCTATGAAGAGCTCGCCTGGCACTTCGAGCAGGCCGAGATCGCCACCAAGGCGTATGCCTACCTGAACAAGACCGCGGCACGCTACCTGGCCCGCAGCCTGTACGCCGAGAGCCTCACGTTCCTCGATCGGGCGCTCCAACTCGAGCCCGGCGCGAGACCACTGCTCGTGCTGGACGACGCAGACCGCAGCCTCGCCGAGGCCCACCTGGCGCGCGGCCAGGCACTGTTCCACCTCGGGCGGCTGGACGAGGCGGTGGCGAACCTGCGCGAGACGGAGCGTCTGGCCCGAGACCTGCGGGATGCGCGCCTTCAGGCCCGTGTCGCCGGAGACCTCGGTGAGCTCCTCCGGAACATGGGGTCGCACCAGCACGACGCCGAGCACTACCTGCGCCAGGCCATCGAGCGCGCCGAGGAATCGGGCGACCAGACCCTGCTGCCGAACCCGATGTACCAGCTCGGTGGGGTGTTGTGGAGCAACGGCGACCTGGAGGGAGCCGAGCGGAACTGGCGTCGTTCCCTGGAGATCGCCACCCGGGTGGGCGACGAGAGGTCCGTGGGCCTCGGGTACAACGGGCTCGGAATCCTGGCGATCTGTCGGGGCGATTCCATGGCTGCGAGGAAGCATATCGAGCAATCCGCCGCTGTGTTCGAGCGCCTGGGCATGCTCGACCGCCTCGCGATCAGCCGGGTGAACCTGATCGAGCTGTACCTGCAGCAGGGCTTGCTCCACAAGGCGCTCATGTTGTGCGACCGCACGGTCGAGCAAGCCCGCGAGGTGCAGCACGTGCACGGGGTGGCGCTGGGCTTGGCCTGGCGTGCGCAGACCCTGGCCGCCATCGGCCGGTTCGCAGATGCGCTCTCCAACGCCGAGCAGGCCCTCGCGCTGGTGCGTCGCCTCGACGCCCGCGAAGATGAGGTGCTCGCGCTGGCCACGATCGTCCGCGTTCGGCTCGCCACACAGGAATACGACGAGGCCCTCACGACCCTTGCCGAGCTCACCCCCCTCCTCGGAGCCCACGACCACGAGGGAATCGCGCCACAGGTGAGGGCGTGGCAGGCGACCGCGCTGGCGGCGAAGGGCAAGATCCAGGACGCGCGCGCGGTGCTCGACCACACCGAGCCTGGCGATCCTTGGCCGCACATGAAGGTGCGGACCGACCTCGAGCTGGGCCACGCCTACCGCGCTCTGGAGCTGATCGAGCCGGCCCGGGCGGCGCTCGCGCGGGGGCTCTCCCTCGCAGAAGCGAACGGCTACCGATACTACCAACTCCTCGCCCACCATCGTCTCGCCGGCGTGGTCACCGACGAGGCCGCCCGCGCCCGCCACCAGCGCGTCTCCTTGGCCCTCGCGCGCTCGCTCGCTGCCAACCTTCCCAAGTCTGACAGCGTGGCGTTCATGGCGCTCCAGTGGGGGGGCGGCTGATACATTGGCCCCATGACGGACCCCCACCACGGCCCCCTGGGAGCGCACCCCGCTCCCGGCGACGCCCTCGGCCGGTACAGGCTGGGTTCAATGATCGGCGCCGGAGCGATGGCCTCGGTGTACCGGGCGACCGTCGCCGATGGCGCGACCGTCGCGGTCAAGGTGCTGAACCCGGCGCAGGTGCTGCCCGAAGATGTGGTGCGGTTCAAGCGTGAGTTCCAGGCGCTCGCCCAGATGGCCCACCCGAACGTGGTGCGAGTGTACGAGGCCGGCGTGGCCGACGGCTATCCATGGATCGCCATGGAGTGGGTCGATGGGCACGACCTGGGCAGCCACATCGCAGAGTGGACCCGCAACCGCCCGGCCGACCTGTACGAGCGGATCGACAGGCTCCTCCGCGGGCTGTGCCGCGGCCTGCAGTACATCCACGACCGCGGATTGGTCCACCGCGACGTGAAGCCGTCGAACATCCTGGTCGACGCAGCTGGCGAGCCCAAGCTGACCGACTTCGGGGTGGTCAAGGGCGACACCGGCGCCTCGCACCAGACCCAGCTCACCATGGCGGGACGGCTGGTGGGCACCGTGGCGTTCATGGCGCCCGAGCTGATCACCGAGGAGGGCATCGACGCCCGGGTGGATCTGTACGCGCTGGGAGCGTGCCTATACCTGATGCTCACCGGCGCCCGCCCCATCGAGGCCGATAGCGTGGCCGGCTACCTCGCCCGCCACCTCACGGAGGTGCCCACCCCGCCCAATGAGCTCGTGCCCGATACGCCACGCCGCCTCGAGCGCATCGCCATGCGCCTGCTGCGGAAGGACCGGGCCCACCGCTACCCATCGGGGCTCGCGGTGCTCCAGGCGCTGGATCGGCCTGACGACAGCGAGCCGCTTCCACTGCGCGGTCGCGACCTGGAGACCGCCGCATGGACCCGACGCCTGGCCGCTCTCTGCGACGGCGCGGGGGGCGTCTTGGCGCTGTCCGGTCCGGCTGGGAGCGGGCGTACCCACCTGCTGCACACAATGGTGGACCAGGCTCGTGTCTCGGGCGTGCGCGCCGCGTGGGCCACCGCATCCGAGGCAGATCCGGAGGCCCAGCTCGCCCGCGGGCTCGGGCTCGCCGAATCCGCATCGGCGGCCGGCCTGGTCTCCTCGGCGGGCGGGGTGCCCACGGTGCTCGCCGTCGACGACGCCGACCTGCTCACCGCCGATGCCCGCGATGCACTCGCAAAGCTCATCCGCGCCCGGGTCGCCCTCGAAGCCGACCGGCTGCTGCTGGTGCTCGCTGTCGCCGACCCGGACGGGCCCACCGCGACGCTGATCAGCGGGCACGCCACGGGGCTGGCTGCCGATCGAATCCCGCTGCCGGCCCTGCCACGACAAGCGGTGGTCGCCATGCTGCGGGATCGCCAGTTCAAGGGGCCGGTCGCCGCGGCCCTCGGACGCCGCCTCCACGCCGACTATGACGGTTGGCCTGGCCCGATCCTCGATCAGATGGACGCGCTGGTCGCCGCCGGCTGGTTCCGCGACGAGAACGAGGCGTACGTCCCTACCCGCAGCCTCGACGCGTTTCGCCGCGACGACCTGCCTGTGCCGGACCGAACGGCCGTCGCCCTTCGCGGCCAGCTGTCCACCCTGGGCCCGGCTGCGCTGGACGCCGCAGCGCTGCTCGCGACCCTCGACCATCCGAGCAGTGCGTCGCTCCTCGGACGCTGTGTGAAGGACCGTCAGGCGCTGGCCCGAGCCCTCGACGAGCTGGTACGAGCCGGGCTCGCCGAGCGCGCCGAGACCAGCGGACAGGACCGCTACCGGTTCACACACCCGTGCCTGGCCCGGGTCATCCGACACGACACCCCTCCGGACCAGCGGCGCGCGCTGCACACAAGCATCGCGGTCGCACTCGCCGGAGGCCGCCGGAGATCGTCCGCGCTCGAGCTGGCGTTCCACCAGGAGGCCGCGGGCGACCCCACGTCCGCCTACCCCAACTACCTCCAGGCTGCGCGGCGAGCGGCACGTTCAGGGCGCACCACGGATGTCCTCGACATCGTCGCGCGAGCCGAGCGCGTGCGCGGCGCCGCCGAGGCGTCCTTGGATCCCCGCACGGCGGCAGGTCAGCACCGATGGCTCCGGGTGCTCGAAGGCGAGGCTCTCCTGGACCGACGGGAGTATGCTGCGGCTGAGAAGGCCCTTCGCGCCGGGCTCGAGGCCGCGCGGGACGAGCCTGACCAGACCGCCGTGCCCCGCTGCCTCGGTGCTCTGGGGCGCACGTCCTACCGTCTCGGCAAGTTCGATGAGGCGGAGGCGCTGCTCCGCGAGTCGATGGCGGGCGCCGAGGCCGGGTCCACGGAGCGCGCGCGTGCTGGCCGCGCCCTCGCCGACATCCGGATCCGCCGGGGCGATGTGGAGACCGCGGAGCGGCTGTTCACCGAGGTGCTCGAGATCGCCCGGCAGACTGGCTCGCGGGACAGCGAGGCCCGGGCGCGCCGCGGTATCGGCCACGTGCGCGCCGTACAGGGCCGACTGAAGGAGGCGCTGGAGCTGCTGGCTCATGCCGAGGAGCTGCTCTCCACAGGCGGCGAGCCTGCCGTTCGCGCGGGCGTGCTCTTGCGATTGATCGAGATCGACATCGCCACCGGTCGATTCGGCAGCGCGCTGTACCGGTCGGAGCATCTGGTGGAGCTGATCCGACGCCAAGCGCTCTCCGATCGCTTGCCGTCCGCGTATGCGCTGTTGGGCGCGACACTGGCCGCCACAGGCGACCGGCACGAGGCCTACGACGCCGTCTGCCAGGCCCGGGTCTATGCCCGCGCTTCCCGGTCGGGCTCGCGGTTCGCTCGGCTGCGTATCGCCAGGGTGCTCGCCGATCTCTCACGGTTCGACGAAGCGCTGGAGGTGCTCCCGGAGGCCGACCAGCTGATCGACGACGCGGTGCACGACGCGTCCGCTCAACGCGCCGCCCTGTCGGCTCGGTGTTGGGCGCCCCATGACCCTGCCCGGGCCGCCGACCAGGCCGTGTGGGCGCTCGTCCGGGAGCCACCGCTGTTCCCGGTAGCGGCCGGGTGGATCTGTCGCGACGCCGCGGCCGCACTGAACGCCATCGGCCAACCAACGACCGCCCGAAAGGCTGCAAAACAGGGCCTCAAGCGCCTCCAGGGAACCGGCGCGGACGGGGTGCGCCTGGAGCTGCTCGGGCAGCTCTACCGCAGCGGGCCAGGGCCGAAGATCAGCGAAGCCGCGCGACCGCTGCTCGAGCGTGTGCGCCGCGGGCTCCATGGTACGCAGCGCACTTCGTTCGACGCGCGGCCGGACCTGGCATTCCTGCGGTGACAAGCCGGGCTCGGTCACGATAGGGGCCGGCCGGGGGTGGAATGGCCGACGACTCCGGGGTCGTGCGCATGGGTGGGCTGGAGCTGAAGCGTGGTTCGCGCATCGGTGCCTACGTGTTCATGCGAGAGCTTGGTGCCGGCGGGATGGCGCGCGTGCTCCTCGCGAAGGACCCGTCGGACAAGCTCGTTGCGCTCAAGGTGCTCAAGGCCAGTCGCATCCGCCAAGGCCTGCTCCGGTTCCGGCGTGAGTTCCGAGCGCTGTCGAAGATCAACCACCCCAATGTGGTGCGGGTGGAGGCTTACGGCGACCTGCATGGCCACCCCTACATCGCAATGGAGTACGTAGACGGCCGCGACCTCCACCACCTGATCCGGTCGTTCAAGGCCTGGGATCACCAGCGCCGCTGGCGGCGGTGCGAGGAGATCCTCGTCGATCTCTGCCGCGCGCTGGCCGCCGTGCACCGGCGCGGCCTCGTTCACCGTGACCTCAAGCCGTCCAATGTGCTGATCACCGGAACCGGCGTGTGCAAGCTCACCGACTTCGGCATCGTCAAGGACCTGGATCCCACCCACGACCCGAGCCAGAGCACTACCCTCGTAGGCACTTGGGCCTATGCCTCGCCGGAGCAGTGCCAGGGCCACGCCATCGATCAGCGGTCGGATCTGTACTCACTCGGGGTGATCCTGTTCGCGATGCTCACGGGGAAGCGTCCGTTCGTCGCCAACGATCTGCACGGCTACCTCGAGCTGCACCGGGATCGTCCAGCGCCGGCACCCCGTGATGTGAACCCCTCCGTGCCCGAGCACCTCGACGAGGTGTGCCGCAAGCTGCTGCAGAAGCGGAAGAGCGACCGCTACCAGAACGCGCAGGAGATCCTGTACCGGCTCGAGGCCGAGGAGCGCGTGCCGCTGCCGTCACCGTCCGACGGGTGGGAGCCGCCGCTCGTCGGCCGCACGCTCGAGGTGGAGGCGCTGGGCAATGCCGTCAGCCGGCTCACGGCTGGCGAGGGCGGTGTGGTGGTGCTCGAGGGCGACGACGGCGCGGGCAAGTCCCGCATGCTCGACGTGGCGATCGACCAGGCCCGACCGCTCGGATTCCGGTTCCACCGCGACGAGTTCCGCACCGAGGCCCCGGTGTTCAGCGTGCTCATCCGCACTCTGAAGAAGGTGCTCACCGAGCTGAGCGACCGCATGCCCCAGGAGCTTCTCGCCGACCTGCAGGACTTCACCGGCAGCCAGACCCACCTCCGAGATGCCCGCTACCGGCTATACGACAGCGCCCGCGACGCCCTTCGACTGGCGCTGCTCGAGGGGCCACTGCTCCTGGCGCTGGACGATCTCCACGAGGCCCAGCCGCGCGAGATCCACCTCCTCGCCACCCTCGTACGCGCCTTGGCCGTCAACGAGGGGCTGCCGCTGCTGGTAGCGGTCACGTTGCGGCACAAGGCCAGCCAGGCCGCCGATGCGTTCGCCGAGGGCGACGACCTCGGCCTCGACCCACAGAGCATCCTGGTGGGCCGGCTGTCTCGCGAAGACCTCGCCACCCTCGTGTTCGGACTGGTCGGAGAGTCGTTGGGCGCCCGCCTCCTCGCCCAGCGCCTGCACAAGGAGACGGAGGGCAACGCCTACTTCCTGTCCGAGTTCGTGCGCGCGATGATGTCCAAGGGAATGATCAGCCCGCGCGGGGCCGGGTGGATGCTCAACGTGGAGCACAGCGAGATCGCCACCGGCCATCTCGAGATCCCGCTCGGCGTCCGCCAGATGCTCCGGAGCCGGCTGGACGGCGTGAGTCCCGATGACCGCAACGTGCTCCAGGTGCTCGCGGTGGCCGGACGGGAGGTGGATCTGGAGGTGCTGCTCGACGTGCTCGACGCCGAGGAAGACGTGGTGCTCGATGCGCTCGATCGACTCCTGTCCGCCGGTATCGTACGCGAGCGCAAGCAGGGGGACGAGCTGTACCACGTGGTCGTCCACCGCACGTTCAACGACCTCGTGTACCGCAACCTCGACGCTGAGCGCAGGGCCTGGCTCCATCGCCGGATGGCCGAGACCCTCGAGCTGCACTACGCCGAGAATCCGCTGGCACTCGAGATCGTCGGCGAGCACTACCGCCGCGCCGGCGATGCCGGGCGGGCGTACCGATACCTGGTGGCGGCCGCCAGCCGCCTCGCCGAGCGCTCGTTGATGCACGAAGCGTGGGCCCTGACCCAGAAGGCCGGCGGCCTCGAATCGAGCGCCGCGGCCGACCTCGACCCGGAGCATTTTCGCAAATATAGAAGGGACAACCTGGATGTTCGCGCTCAGGTCCACTACAACCGCGCGGAGTGGGCCGAGGCGGAGCGCACCTACCGCGTGGTGCTGCAGCTGGCCGAAGAGGATGCCAGCCCGCAGGATGCGTGTGAGGCGCGCCTGCGCCTGGCCACCGTGCTGCGCCGACGGGACAAGCAGAACGCCAGCCGTCAGTTCGCCGAGCAGGCCCTCGAGGCGGCGCGGCGACTGCACTACCGGGTCGGAGTGGCCGACGCGCTGCACTGCATGGCGGCGCTCGCCTGGGGCCAGGGCAACCTCGACGAGTGCGAACGCCTCGCCACCGAAGGGCTGCTCGTCGCCCAGGGCAGCCAGCTGGCCGACCAACGGGCCGAGCTGCTCCTGGCGCTCACCGCGGCACAGGCGACGCGCGGTCATCTGGCATCCGCCACCTCCGGGCTCACCGAAGCCGAGGGCATCTTCCGCGAGCTCCGGCGCAAGCGCCCACAGTGCCTGGCGCTCGCGAACATCGCCGAGCTCCTCACCTGGCAGGGGGAGCCCCTCCAGGCCCGGCAGCGGGCCCACAAGGCTGTCGATCTCGCCCAGGAGCTCGACTACAAGCTCGGTCTTGTCGCGGCTCGGCGGGCGATGGCGGTCGCGGCACTGGACCTGGGGCTGTACGAGGAGGCTGAGCGCGGGCTCGCGTCCGCGTTGCGCACGGCGCACGATATCGACCTCCCCGAGGAGATCCTCGCCAGCCACGTCGCCCTGTGCCAGCTCCACCTCGAGCGGGGCAGCCTGGGCATGGCGCGGCGGCACGGTGAGGCTGGGCTGAAGGTGGTCGGCCGCAGGGATCCAGAGCGCTACCACCCATTGCTCCTCGCCCACCTGGCCCGCGCGGTCGCCACGAGCGACCCCGCCGAGGCCGCCTCGCTGGCCGGCCAGGCGGACGCCATCCTCGCCGAGACACCGATCCCGCGGCGTACTCAGGTAGCCCTCGCGCTCGCCTACGCCTGGACCGGAATCAACGATCTGGACCGCGCACGCACCACCGGGCGGCGCGTCCTGCAGCTCGCCGGCAGCCGAGGGTTCCGCCTCATCGGCTTGGAGGCGCGGGCGGTCATGGCGCACCTCACGACCGGCGAAGAGCGCGACACCCACCAGACCGTGGGCCGCGAGCTGGCGCGTGACTTCACAGCGGTGCTCACGGCCGACATGGTCAAGGCGTTCCATCGCAGGCCATTCCTGCGATTCCTCGAGTGATCTTCGGTGCTCCTCGCTGCTGGGTCATGGCACCCGGAGCAGCTCCTTCTTCGCGAAGGTCGTGAACCACGACTCCACGTCGGCAGCCGCCCGCTCGGGGTCGAGCAGCCCGCGGGCGAACACCTGCTCGAGCGCGTCGGCGAGCGACAGGCCCTCTTCGAAGGCCTCCAGCAGCGCGAACGCCCCCCGCGGCGCGCCCCAGTGCCGCATGCGTCGCGCGACACGGTGGATCACGACCGTGTGGACACCCATGACCGGGGCATCGGTGGCCTCGCCGGCCAGCGCCCGCGACCGGACCTGGTGCACATTGCTGCCCACCCGCAGCAGTCGAACATGCGGCGCCAGCTCGAGGCGACGCGCCGTGAGCAGGGCCCCGGGTTCTGGCGGTGGGCTGTCAGCGGCATCGAACGCCCGCTGCACCGCAAGATCCACGCGCGCCATGTCCACCTGCACCCGCGGAGCGCCGCGGGCTCCGAGCCACGCCGGCAGCTCGTCGGCCACCTGATTCAGAGTCCACGACAGGCTGGGGTGATCCCCCAGATAGGCCCACAACAGGTCGTCGATGCCGCCGCCCACGAGGTGCGCGAGCCCGGGTACCTCTGCCCGCACCGCCCCGACCATGCGTTGTACGTATTGCTGTTGGTACACCGCGAGCTGGAGCGCCGCATCGAGCCGGGGCCCACCGGCGAACCACTCCGGCTGGCCGGGTGAGGCGCCCCGCACCTGATCCACGAACTGCGCGAGCCAGTCGACCGGCAGCTCAGCCATCGAGGACCTCGTCCCGCAGCGCCCGCACAGTGCGCGCCTCCTCGGCCAAGCGCGCGAACGGCGGGATGTCGTCATCCCACTCCACCAGAGTGGACACCGGACCGATGCGCCGAATCGCCTCTCTGTACAGCGCCAACACGGGGTCGCTGACCGGACCGCTGTGGGTGTCGAGCCGGTACTCCCGGCTGTCCTCGGGGGCAGCCCCAGGCAGGTCGGCGGTGCGCTTCAGCGAATGGCCGGCAAGATGCACCTGCACGACCCGATCGAACGGGATCGCCTCGAGGTAGGCCATGGGGTCGAAACCATGGTTCCATGCCGACACATAGATGTTGTTCACGTCGAGCAGCACCGCGCAGTCGGCGCGTTCCACCACCTCGGCGAGG
>JBLFXJ010000051.1:0-32700 GCA_047609825.1 Myxococcota bacterium | reverse complement strand
GTGGCCTGAGTGCTCGCCTCGCGTTGGCGGAAGTTGGCCCTGGCGATGCCGAAGTCGAGCAGCTTGACCGTGCCGTCGGACGACAGCTTGATGTTCGACGGCTTCACGTCCCGGTGCAGCAGTCGGAGCGGGCGCCCGTCCACCTCGCGGGTCCAGGCCTCGTTCAGTGCTGCGGCCACCTCGCTGACCAGTGCCAGCGCCACCGACACGGGCACGTGGACCGTGTCGCGGAGCTCGGCGCAGGACGCCCCGTCCACGAACTCCATGACCACGGCCCACCGGCCCTCGAGTCGAACGAGGCCATCCACCCGGACGATCGCCCGATGGCGAAGCAGCCCGAGCATCCGGGCCTCGTCGCGGAGTCGAGCGACCAGCTCCGTGGTGCCTTCAGTGTCGCCGTGCAGCACCTTGAGTGCGACCTGCTTGGAGAACCCGCCGGCACCTGTGAGCTCCGCCCTGTACACCGTGCCGAACCCGCCGCGACCGAGCACGTCGAGCACCTCGTAGCGGCGGATGTGGGCTGAGGTGTTGCTCATCGGCTCAGCAACGCATCGAGGATCGTCTGGAGCCGGTCGTCGGTATCGCCGCGATAGCCTTGGACGAAGGCGACGACCTGGTGATCGGCGTCGAGCACGAACTGGGCGGGGATCGACCGGATGGCGAGGCGACGGAGCACATCTGGGCCGGTCCAGGCCATGGGGAAGGGTCGTTCGCGGCCCCGCCGGAAGAACCGGCGAACGGCGTGCTCGCGGGTGTCCACCGACAGGCCGAGCACTCGGACCCCTTCGGGAGCATAGGTCTCGGCCAGCTTGCCGAGGTGCGGCATCGCGTCGACGCATGGCCCGCACCACGTGGCCCACACGTCCACCACCATCGGGCCCTCGAGGCTGGCCAGGGAGACGGTCTCGCCGTCGAGTTGGACGGTGTCGAGCGGGAACGGCTTGCCGACCAGTGGGTGATCGGTGGGATCGTCTGCGCGTGGCGGCGGCGGGGGCGTGCGCTCGACGGCGTCGTCCAGCCAGCCGGTCAGGCCGGTCGGGTGCCACAGGCCCTGGGCCGGCCACAGCATCTCGGCGCGTGTGCGTGCCTCCACGGCGGCTGGCGCGTGGGGGGCGTGCGCCAGACCGCGGGTGAGTAGCGGGAACGCCTGCTCATCCGGTGCCACCAGCCCGAGCTCCAGGTACACCTCCGCCGGTGCTTCGTGGAGCAGCGCCGCGCGCAAGGTGTTCACGGCCTCGGGGTCGCTCAGGGCGCGCTCGAGGCGACCTGCGAGGAGCAGGAGCACGCCCCGCCGTCGGAGCGAATCCACCCGCCACTCGTCGAGGGTGAGCGTGCGGAGGGGCACTCGGTCGGACGATGCCCCGGGCACGACCGAGGTGGGTCGGGCGATCAGCGGGCGCACGACCGGGGTCAGTCGCTGGGCGTCGGACGCCAGTGCGGCCTGCACGGCGGCTTGGGCTCCGGGGAGATCGTCGCCCAGCTCCAGCGCGGTGCCGACGTAGGCCTCCAGCGTGCGCAACGAGTTGGGGGTGGCTCGCGCGGCATGGGCGCGAGCGATGAGGGCACCCGGAAGGTCGGCGAGGGCCTCGAGCGCATGTGCACGCCGTGACCACCAGGCCGCTGCAGCCCGGGGCGCGTCGGGCACGGGGATCTGGTCCAGTGCGGCGAGCTGATCCTCGTAGGTCGGCTGTCGGCGGGTGGCGGAGATGGCGCGCAGAGCTGCCAGATCGGTCGTGTCAGGGGGGTCGAGTGTGGCGAGGCGATCGCGTGCCGCGTCCGCAGCCCGATCCCGCTCTGCCGACCGCAGCACCTGCCAGCCGGCGTGCACCCATGCAGGGTCAGCTGATGCGACGAGCTGCTCCGCGGTGTGGAGGAGGAGTCGGCGCACCGCGGCTCGGGCCGGCCCTGTGGCGTCGTCGCGGAACGGCTGGCGCAGATCCCGGGCGCGCCATGGCTCTGCGGCGAGGACCGTCTGGAGGGGGCCGATGCTGACGATCGGGCCATCCTGCCACGCCGCGCCGAGGGCGATCGCCTGGCGGTCGATGTCGGAGCCAGCCTCCCTGGCGAGCGTCGGGATCGTGTCTTCGGTCGACAGAGCAGGGCACGGCCGAGACAGGGCATAGGCCAGGTGTGCACGTTCGAATAGGTCGACGGAGGAGAGAAGGGGGGCGGCCTGACTGCACAGGTCCTCCGTCTTCGTCGCGCGGAGGACCCAGCCCAGGGCGAGCGCTGCCGTGGGGTCGGTCGGTGCTGTGTCTCGCCAGGTCGCGTAGGTGGCGACAAGGGTGGGCGCGTCGTCCAGAAGCGCGCGCGACCTGGCATATACGCGATGCGCCGCCAGGTTCGCTGGGTCCTCGACGAGCACCTGGGCGGCGTGAAGCGCTGCCTCGGCCGGTCGCTCGGTCCGCAGGAGGTAGCCGGCGCGGGGCTCGAGGTCGGTGGCGAGCGCCAGGGTTGCGAGGAGTGGCGCGAGCGGCAGCAGGGGGGCTCCGAGGCGGCTACACTGGCGCATGATTCGCGCGCCCTTACGTATCCTCGCATGCTCCGACGCGGTGGATCTCGCCGACGCCATCAGCGCTGAGCTGGGGATCGAGCGCACCGCGTCGCGCGATGTGTGGTTTGCCTGCGGCGAAGGCAAACACATCATCGATGACAACATCCGCGGCACCGATGTGTATGTGGTCCAGCGGGCCGTGGTGCCGGGCTCGCCCCGATCCATCTATGACCGGTTCATGGCGGTACTCAACGCGGTGGACGCCGCCCGTTGTGCCGACGCAGCCCGGGTCACGGTGTTGCTGCCCTACTTCCCGGGCGGCCGGCAGGACAAGCGCAAGGGCCACGTGCGTGAGGGGGTCGCCACGGGGCTGTTCGCCCGCATGCTCACCTCGGCCGGCGCGTCGATGGTGATCACGGTCGAGCCCCACAATGAGGCGATGATCGGGTGCTTCCCTCCGCGCGACACGGTGCTCGAGCCGGTCTACCTCACCGAGACGCTGTCGGCCTTCCTCCTCGATCATGGGCTGGTGGGCGATGTGGTGGCGAGCACCGATGTCGGCGGCCTCGAGATGGCGCGTCGGTTCTCACAGCGCCTCAAGTGTGGGCTGGTCGCCATGTCCAAGGAGCGCGACTACGGCCAGTCCAGCGTGGTGACCAACTCGGTCGTGATCGGAGATCCCGCCGGCAAGCGGGTGCTGATCATCGACGACATCGTGGATACGGCCGGCAGTGTGGTCTCGGCGGTGCACTCATTGTGGGACGCTGGCGCCACCGACATGGTCATCGCCGCCCCACACCTGCTACTCAGCGGTCCCGCGCGCAGCAGGCTCGCCGCCTTGAAAGTGGACGCCGACGCCCGCGGGGTTGGGCTCGACGTGGTGGGCACCTCCGCCATCTTGCATCCCGATGCGCCGCCCTGGTTCCATTCTGTCGCCATCGAGCCCATGCTCGCTCAGTTGATTCGCCGCGTGAACACACGCGGCAGCATCCGTGCCCTGGAGCGCCCTACGTGATTGAGCTCAGTGACTCCCAGCATGCCCAGTTGCATGCTCGCCTCAAGGTCATTCGCACCGAGCTCCAGGAGACGCTCCGGGTCACCGCGGAGCACGCCGGCACAGTTCACCTGGATCAGACAGCGGTTGGCCGCCTCTCCCGGGTCGACGCGCTGCAGGCACAGCAGATGGCCGCCGAGCAGCGGCGCCGCTCCGAGCTTCGGCTCCGGTCGGTGCACAACGCGCTGCGCCGGGTCGAGGATGAAGTGTACGGCGACTGCATGTCGTGCGGAGAGCCCATGGAGTTCGCGCGCCTCACCGCTCAGCCCGAGGCACCCCTGTGCATGTCGTGCAGCGAGCGCCGCGGCTGGTGACGTGAAACGTTCCACCCAGTACAAGCGTCCTGGTTGCTGGAGGTTCACATGGGATGGATGGACGGCCTGTTCGGGGCGCGACCGGCGGGGGATGAGACGGCCCCGGCGCCGGATGTCGACCGCACCCTTGTTCTGTACAAGTATGACGCCTGCCCGTACTGCCGGTTGGTGCTCGGGCGCCTCGCGCGGCTAGACAACGTCCAGGTAGACCTCCGCGACACGCTCCGGGATTCGGGCGCGCGGAGAGAGCTGTACGATCTCACCGGCCGCACTCAGGTGCCGTGCCTGCTCATCGATGGAGAGCCGCTGTTCGAGTCGGCCGACATCGCACGGTGGCTCGAGCGCTATGCCCAACGCCCGGCGGCCTGAGCCCGGTCAGGTCGATTCAGGGCTGACGGCTCTCGGCGAGTAGCTCCCGCGCTGCCTGGCGGGTGGTGTCGCTGATCCGTGCTCCACCGAGCATCCGGGCGAGCTCCTCGACGCGCTGTTCAGTGGTCAGCTCGGCCACCGAGCTGAAGGTGCGGCCATCGTCGACCGACTTGCTCACGTGCAAGTGCCGGGTGCCCCAGGCGGCGATCTGCGGCTGGTGGGTGATGCACAGCACCTGGTGGCGGGTCGCGACCGAGGCGATCTTGCGGCCGATGGCCTCGGCGATCGCTCCGCCAACGCCGGTGTCGACCTCGTCGAACACGTACAGTCCGATGTCGCCCAGGCCGGCGAGGGCACGCTTGATGGCCAGGAGGGAGCGCGACAGCTCGCCGCCGGACGCGATCTTTCGCAGCGGCTTGGGCTCCTCACCGGGGTTGGGCGCGATCAGCAGCTCCACATGGTCCATGCCCGAGCGGCTCAGGCGGTTGTCGGCGCGGGCCAAGGCGTCGCGCCCCCCGTCGAGGGGGCGGACCCGCACGCGCACCTCGGCGTCTCCCATGCCGAGGTCGGCGAGCTCGCGGGTGATGCCTTGCCCCAGCTCGGCGGCCGCGCTCCGGCGGGAGGTGCTGAGGACCTCGGCCTCGGCCCACGCCGCCGATCGGGCGGCCTCCAGGCGGGCCTCGATCTCGCCCACCACGCGCTCCACGTCGTCGAAGACCGCGAGGTCGGCGGCGAGCGATTCGCGACGGTTCGCCAGGTCTTCGATGGTGCATGCGTACTTGCGGGTGAGGCGGCGCAGGGCGTGCAAGCGGTCTTCCACCTCCTGCAGGCGCGCCGGGTCGTTCACCACCGAGCGACTGTACCGGCCGAGCTCGGTGGCGGCGTCTTCCAGCTCTTCCCGCGCGGCGTCCAGCTGCCGGACGAGGACTTGGAGCTGGCTGTCGCGATCGGCGGCGTCGGCGACCGTGGCCGACACCCGGCCGATCCGCTCGCACAGGGAGTCATCCTGCTCATACAGCGCATGGGCGGCGGCGGCGGTGCTCTGGGCGAGCACCTCGGCGTGACGCAGACGCTCGGCCTCGTCGTCCAGCAGGGGGTCGGTGTCGGGGTCGGGGCTCAGGCGCTCGATCTCGGCCAGCTGGAATCGCAGCAGATCCTCGCGGTCCGAGCGGTCCCGCACCTTCTGCTCCAGCGCGTGCAGCTCGGCGAGGGTCTGGATGGCCCGGTCATACGCCTCCGCCACCGCCGCAACTTGGTCGCCGTGGTTCGCGTAGGCGTCCAGGTAGGCGAGGTGGGCCGACGGATTGGCGAGGCTGTGGTGCTCGTGCTGCGAGCTGATGTCCACGAGGCCCTCCGCCAGCGCCCGGAGCTGGGACAGGGTGACCAGGCTGCCGTTCACGGTGGCGCGACTGCGGCCGGAGCGGTGCACCGTGCGGCGGATCACCAGCTGATCGTCGGGCGGCAGGTCGAGCGCGGCGAGCCGGGAGGCCAAGGTGGGGCCCACTTCGAACAGCGCCTCCACCACGGCCTGGTCGGCGCCGGAGCGCACGACCTCCTGCCGGGCGCGGGCGCCGAGCACGAGCTGCAGTGCCGCGATGAGGATCGACTTCCCGGCCCCGGTCTCGCCGGTGATGACGGTGAGCTCGGGCCCGAGCTCGATCTCGAGCTCGTGCACGATGGCGAGGGAGCGGATGCGGAGGAGTGTCAGCATTGGGACGTGGTTCCGAGCGCGCGGGTGAGGGCGGTTATCAGCGGGATGTCGGCAGGGGCCCACGACAGATCCGAGAGCGCGCCGGCCTCCAGCCAGTCGAGGGCGGCATGTTCAAAGGCGACCGGGCTACCGTCGGTGATCCGGCAACGGTAGGCGTGCATCTCGATGTGGATTCCTTCCGCGATGACCCGCGATGTGCCGATGGCGTCGTGCACCGACACACGGATTCCGAGCTCCTCCAGTAGCTCCCGCGCGAGGGCCGTCGCGTCGTCTTCGCCGGCTTCCACCTTGCCTCCGGGTAGCTCCCACAGGCCAGCATGGGACATGCCGGGGCCGCGTCGAGCGACGAGCACCCGAGCTCCCTCGATCACGGCGCCGGCGACCACACGAATCACGGCTCGGGGGTTAACCGGAGGCGGGAGGAGTGCATGCACGTCGTTCGCGCCAACGGCGCCGAGATTCCGGCGATCGGCCTCGGTACCTGGCTGTCGCCCGGCGAGGTCTGTGGTCGGGCGGTCACCGCAGCGCTGGACGCCGGCTACCGACACATCGACACGGCCCAGCTGTACGGGAACGAGGCGTGGGTCGGTGCCGCTTTGGGCGAGAGTTCAGTCGGCCGCGACGACGTGTTTCTGACCACCAAGGTGCGCTGGGACATGAACCGTCCCGACACGGTCGCCGCATCGGTGGAGGGGAGCCTGCATCGCCTCGGCACCCATATCGACCTGCTGCTGATCCACTGGCCGAGCCGCGATGTGCCGGTCGCCGACACGCTGGGCGCGATGCGTCGGTTCCAGGAACGGGGCGATGTGACCCATCTGGGCGTGTCGAACTTCACCCGTGAGCAGGTGCTCGAGGCCGCGATCCACGCGAAGCTCGTGTGCAACCAGGTGGAGTACCACCCATACCTCGCGCAGAACGCGGTGAAGGCGGCGTGCGACACCCACAGCATGGCGCTGGTGGCGTACAGCCCGCTGGCCCATGGGCACGTGCTGCGAGACCCGGTGCTCGCCGAGATCGGTGCGGCACACGGGCGAAGTGCGGCTCAGATCGCCCTCGCCTGGCTCATCGGGCAGCCGGGCGTCGCAGCGATCCCGAAGTCCACGAATCCCGGTCGGATCGCCGCCAACCTCGACGTGGAGATCGAATTGTCGGCCGACGAGCGGAGCCGCATCGATGCGCTGGCGCGAGGCCTGCGCACCTGCGACCCGCCCATCGCACCGGACTGGGATCCCAGCTGATCGTCCTGCCCCCGACCGCTGCCGGGCTCGAGCGGGCGGCTGCCCATCTGCGTGCAGGCGGACTGCTGGGCCTGCCCACCGAGACGGTGTACGGGCTGGCGGCGCGATTCGACCACCCGGCGGCGGTGGCGGGGGTGTTCGCAGCGAAGGAGCGTCCGCGGTTCGATCCACTGATCGTCCACATCGCAGACCCTGCCGACCTCGACCGGGTGATCGAGCGATCCGGGTCCGTTCCGTGGGCTCGGGTCGAGGCATTGACAGCGTCGGCGTGGCCCGGCCCGCTGACCTTGGTGCTGCCCCGAGGGCCGGCCGTCTCAGACCTGATCACGGCGGGCCTGCCTACGGTGGCGGTGCGCTGCCCTGGACATCCGGTCGCGCGCGAGCTGATTGCTCGGGTCGGCCCGCTGGTGGCCCCGAGCGCCAACCGGTTCGGGCGGATCAGCCCCACCCGAGCGGCCGACGTGGTGGAGGAGCTCGGCGACCGGGTGGAGTTCGTGGTGGACGGAGGCCCGTGCCTCCTCGGTGTCGAGTCCACCATCGTGGGGTTCGACCTCCACGGCCGGCCCATCCTTCACCGGCCGGGCGGGCTTGCACCCGAGCGGGTGGAGGCGGTGCTCGGGAGGTTGGGCCGTCCGTCGGCCGGGCACGTCGCCGCTCCGGGCCAGACGCCGAGTCACTATGCGCCGCGAACGCCGATGTTCCTCGTGGACCTCGTCGATCTGGCTCAGCTTCCCCCGCAGGCGCGGGTTGCCTGGCTGCGTCCCGCCGGCCCGCTCGCGCCGGCGCTCCTGGCGGCGGGTCGCGCCGGACTGCAGGTCGTCGCGTCGGCCACCCTCAGCGAAGGCGGCGATGTGGCGGAGGCCGCACAGCGCTTGTTCGCCACGCTGCGACAGCTCGATGCCGCAGGTGCGGACTGCATCGTCGCCGAGCGGGTGCCCTGGTCCACCGGTCTGGGGCATGCGATCGCAGACCGCCTGCAGCGGGCGTCTGCGCCGCGCTGAGCGGACCAGAGGGCGTGGTATCGTGGGCGTCGGAGGGCGAATGCGTCGAGGGTCGGTGCTCGTGCTGTTGCTGCTGGGGTGTGACGCCTCGGTGGAGCCCACAAAGCCCATCGACACCGGCGTCGGCGGGGCGCCGCTCACCACGGGCGCGCCATCCACCCGACCCTCCACTGGCACGGCCACGGGCGGGTCGACCGGCGACACATCCACGACAACCACGCCGGGCACGACCGACCCGTTCTCCGACGCCGACGGTGATGGGATCATCGACACCGTGGAGCGGGAGGGGGGAGACCCGGACACGGACGGCGATGGCACCCCCGACTGGCTCGACCTGGATTCGGACGACGATGGCATCGATGATGCCGAGGAGGGCGACGACGACATCGACTTCGACGGCGTGGGCTGCTGGCGGGATCGCGACAGCGACGGGGACGACATCGACGATCGGCGCGAGGGTGCGGGCGGGTTGCCGGACACCGATGGCGATCTGCTGCCGGACTACCGGGATGATGACAGCGATGCGGATGGCATCCCGGACGCCTACGAGGGCTACCCCAAGTCTCCAGCTGGCGATCCGCCCGACTTCGACGGCGACGCGGTGTACGACTTCCGGGATCGGGACTCGGACGACGATTCGCTCCTCGACGTGCACGAGGGCATCGGCGACCTCGACGGCGACGGCCTCGGCGACTGGCGCGACCCCCGGAACGACAATCCCACGCCCGCGGTCACCTTCATCGCGATCAGCACGCCGTTCAATGCACCGATCGGCATCGACTTCCACGAGCCGTCGGGGGAAGTCGTGATGTCAGTGAACTACCCCTCTGGAACGCCGCATGTCATCGAGCAGGTGGATGCCGACGGCGTGCATGTGCAGTTCTCGCCGATGTCCGGCCTGACCGATGAGGTGAAGATCGCCACCGCACGGAGCGGCAACGCAGGCGGGTTTCGTGCTGGAGATCTGTTCATCGGCAACGGGCGCGACGGCGAGATCGTGCGGGTGACCGACGACGGCCTGACCGTGATCGATCCGTGGGTCTCGCTCCCAGGAGAGGGCAACGGCCTGATCCGGGGCTCGCTGTACGTGGACCGCACCGGCGCATGGGGCGGCGAGCTGATCGTGTGCACCACCGACGGCGAGGTGTGGCGGGTGGATGCGGCGGGAGCGGCCCGGTTGGTGGCGGACATTCCCGGAATCCACCTGGAGGGCTTGGTCACGGTGCCCGACGCACCGGCTCGGTATGGCCCGCTAGCGGGGCGCGTGCTCGCGGGTGCCGAGGCCGTGGGCTTGCTGTACGCCTTCCTCCCCGACGGGTCGTATGACGCGTGGTCGGTCGGGGTGAATGTCGAGGACATCGACATGATCAATGGCGAGAACTTTTTCGGCATCAACTACGGGACGTCCGAGCTTCTCGGCGTGGACTCTCTGGATTTCGACCCGATGATCGGCGACATCCTGCTCACTCAGGAGGGCCACTCGGGCACCGGACTGTACCGGCTGCGGTACGACGGCGTGGGCCTGATCACCGATGAGATCCCCGCTACACCAGACTCCGCCGTCATCGGACAGTGGGAGCACGTGAGCTTCGCCGACGCGGCCATCGTGGAGGTGAACTGACCCGCAGCCAGTCCCTCAGTAGCACACGCCCAGGTCGTCGATGCGGTTGCCACCGAAGGCGCGAATCGCCGTGCCGCCCAGCTCCACGTCGTCGTAGGTGTGCCGGAGCAGCACGAGGAGGCTGTCCAGGTCCTCGTCGATGAGCCGGCCCTCCATGGTGCCACCGCCCAGGCTCTGCACCTCCACGAGGTACCACCGACCCACCTCGAAGTCGGCGGGAGCTGCGGCGAGCTCGATGGACCCGAATCCGATGTTGTCCTGGAACTGGACCTCAGCGGAGTTCGCGGCCAGCACGAAGCTCTTGGTCCCGGAGATGCCGGCCTCGAAGCCGAGGTAGACGCGGCCGTCCTCCGAGCCCAGACGCACCCGCGCACTCAGGGTATTGCCCGGCTCGCCCCAGACCGGCCGGCTCTTGTAGTGCCAGCCGGGATCCTCAACGCAGAACGCGCCTTCGACGCAGTCTTCCGAGATGGATCCTCCCGGCTCACGAGCGATCCACCCCTCGCTTGGCCACACTCCGGCCTCGAAGCTGTCCACCGGCTCGCAGGCTGGTCGGAACACGTCAGGGTCGAAGTCGTCGGGGTCGCCCTCACAGGGCGTGTAGCCATCTCCGTCGAGGTCGCGCTCATCGGGCGGGATCGCGCCGTCGCAGTTGCCATCGCGTCGATCGCACTGCTCGACGGCGTCCGGGTGGATGTCTGCCGAGGTGTCGTCGCAGTCGGTGAAGTCGGCGACGTAGCCTGGAGGCGGGCCGTCGCAGTCCACGACGAAGTCGCGGCGGTCCCCGAAGCCGTCGCCGTCACCGTCGTGGAACCAGATCAGGGCGTCCTGGTCGTCGCAGTTCGAGTCCAGGCCGTCGCCGCAGATCTCGGGCGCGTCGGGGTAGATCGTGTCGTCTTCGTCGTTGCAGTCGACCCCGAGCACCTCGCGGACCCAGCCGTCCGCCGGTGGCTCGCAGGAGGGACCACCCGGCACGCCGGTGCCGAAGCCGTCGCCATCGACGTCTTCGAGCCACGCCTCCGGCAGCGAGAAGGACGGGTCGGTGTCGTCGCAGTCCGTGCCGTCTTCGACGAAGCCGTCAGGGGCCGCGCAGGCCGACACGGTGACCGCCGCGTCGCCGAACCCGTCACCGTCCGCGTCGGCATGCCACGGCACCATGGTGGACTCGTCGACCGACGCATCCGCATCGTCGAGGTCGTCATCGCAGTCGTTGTCCACGCCGTCGCACACCTCGACGGCACCCGGAAAGATGGCGTCGTCCAGGTCGTCGCAGTCACGTGGGTCACCCGACAGGCCAGCGCGAGGCAGGTCGCAGGCGTACTCGACGATCACGTCGGGGTTGCCGAACCCGTCGAGATCGGAGTCCTCGTGCCAGCCGGTGAGCGAGAACGGGTCCACGAACGGGTCGTCGTCATCGATCAGCAGGTTGCAGTCGTTGTCGATGCCGTCGCACACCTCGTCTTGGCCCGGATTCACCAGCGGATCGGTGTCGTCGCAGTCGTCGCCGCCGAGCTCGGTGGCGTCGTGCCCATCCCGGTCGCCATCGCAAGCGTCGTTGCAGTCGAAGTCTTCGCAGTCGATCCGTCCGTCGCCATCGTTGTCCCGCCGGTCGCCGCAGTCCTCGGGGCACACGCGGTGGCCGTCGCAGTCGACGTCGGCGCAGTCGACCAGCCCGTCGCCGTCGTTGTCGCGGCCGTCGTCGCACTCTTCAGCGCACACGCCGTCACAGTCGGGGTCGTCGCAGTCCAGCAGGCCGTCGCCGTCGTTGTCTGCGTCGTCGCCGCAGGCCTCGGGGCAGGTGGGCCCGAAGCAGTCCTCGTCGGCGCAGTCCTGGCGCCCGTCGCCGTCGTTGTCGCGGCCGTCGTCGCACACTTCGGGGCACTGCCCATTGCAGTCGATGTCCTCGCAGTCGGTCAGGCCGTCGCCGTCGTTGTCGCGGCCGTCGTCGCACGCCTCGGGGCACTGGCCATCGCAGTCGGGGTCGGTGCAGTCCAGCGCCTCGTCGCCGTCGTTGTCCACCCCATCACCGCAAACCTCGGGACAGGCGGGCGTGCCGCTGCAGTCGTCGTCGGCGCAGTCGGCGAACCCGTCACCGTCATCATCTGCGCCGTTGTCGCAGACCTCGGGGGACGCGTCATCCTTCGGCGCCGATGCGCACGCGACGAACAACGACAGGAACACCCCGATCCAGCGCATCTGACCCCCCAGTCCGGCGGAGGATACCGGAATCCTGCGCGACTTGCGCAGCGGTCAGCGAGCCGGGGCCTCACCCCTGGTGAACGCCGGAGCGCCGGCGGACCAGCGCCAGCAGGATGAGCAGGGCAGCGAACCCGGTCGGCGGGCCACCGCTCGCCGCGCACAGGCCGCTGCCTCGGTAGTAGGCAGAGAACCGAGCATCTGGGTCCAGGTAGTCCGGGATCCCGTCGCGGTCGTTGTCGGCGCGACCTTCCACCCGATCCGGGGCGCCGTCGCCGTCGGAGTCGGTGTCCACCCAGTTGGGATCGCCGTCGCCATCGATGTCGTCCCCGTGGACCGCCGCATCCTGGCGCTCGCGGGCCGTCGGCAGTGAATCGCCGTCGTCGTCGGGGTCGACGCGGTCGGGCCGCCCGTCCCCGTCGGTGTCGCCGGTGCGCTCCTCGGCCGTCGGCAGGTCGTCGTTGTCGTCGTCGACGTCACGGCGATCCGGGATCCCATCGCCATCTGAATCGCCCTGGCCTTCGGTGGCATCGGCCACCGTGTCGCCGTCGGAGTCCAGGTCGCGCCAGTCTCCGACGCCGTCACCGTCTCCGTCTGGCGTGCCCTCGATGCGGTCGGACAGGCCATCCCCGTCAGCGTCCAGATCGCGGTGGTCCGGCACGCCGTCGGCGTCCGTGTCTGGACCGCCCTCGGTCAGAGTCGGGATTCCGTCGTCGTCATCGTCTTCGTCTTCGGCGTCGGGCAGCCCATCGCCGTCGGTGTCGCCGGGCTCGGCGGCGCTGGGCACGCCGTCGCCGTCATCGTCGGGATCGAGGCGATCCTCCACCCCGTCACCGTCCGTGTCGCGGCCCGCTTCATAGCCGTCGCCGCGGCCATCCCCGTCGCTGTCGTCGTCGGCGTAGGCGGGCAGGCCGTCTCCGTCGGGGTCTGCGTCTCCTTCGTCCCGGGTCGGCAGGCCGTCGCCGTCGTCGTCGTCGTCGCGGTAGTTGGGCCGCCCGTCGCCGTCGGTGTCGTCGCCTCGGGCGTCGCCGTCCCCGTCGCGGTCCTCCGCGGCGGTCGGCACGCCGTCTCCGTCGTCGTCGGGGTCGAGGTAGTCGGGCAGGCCGTCTCCGTCGGTGTCGTCATCCCTCGGGTCGCCGTTGCCGGCGAAGGGGTCGCCGGGACGGTGATCCTCAAGGGCGGTGGCGAGCCCGTCTCCGTCGTCGTCGGCGTCGCGGTGGTCGGGGGTGCCATCGCCGTCGGTGTCGTCGTTCAGCGGGGTTCCGTCTCCGTCGCGGTCCTCGTCGAGGGTGAGCACGTGGTCGCCGTCGTCGTCGGCGTCGCGAAAGTCAGGCAGGCCGTCTCCGTCCGTGTCGTCGTTCAGCGGGTCGCCGTCGCCGTCCACGTCTTCTTCGGGGCCCTCCAGGCCGTCGCCATCGTCGTCGGCGTCCAGGTGATCGGCCACGCCGTCGCGGTCGGTGTCGTCGTTCGTGGGGTCGCCGTCCCCGTCGCGGTCCTCGATCGGCACCCCGTCGCCGTCGTCGTCGTCGTCGAGGAAGTCGGGCACGCGGTCGCGATCGAGGTCGTCGTCTCTCGGATCGCCATCTCCATCCCGATCTTCGTCGGCCGTCAGCACGCCGTCGCCGTCGTCGTCCGCGTCGAATGGATCCGGAATGCCATCTCCGTCGGTGTCGTCATTGGAGGCGTCGCCATCGCCGTCGTGGTCCTCGTCGATCGTCGGTACGCCGTCGCCGTCGTCGTCCGGATCGCGGAAGTCGGGAATGCCGTCTCCGTCGGTGTCGTCGTCGGTGGGGTCGCCGTCTCCGTCGCGATCCTCGACCACTGTGGGCACACCGTCGTTGTCGTCGTCGTTGTCGAGGTGGTCCGGCACGCCGTCGCCGTCGAGATCGTCGTCGAGCCACTCCCCGTCGTCGTCGCGATCTTCGTCCGCTGTGGGAACCAGGTCGCCGTCGTCGTCGTCGTCGAGGAAGTTCGGGCGACCGTCTCCGTCGGTGTCGTCGTTGATCGGGTCTCCGTCGCCGTCTACGTCCTCGAATCGCGTCGGGATGCCGTCTCCGTCGTCGTCGTCGTCGCGGAAGTCGGCGATTTCGTCGCCGTCGGTGTCGTCGTCGAGCGGGCTTCCGTCGCCGTCTCGGTCCTCGAGCCGGCTCGGCACGGTGTCGCCGTCGTCGTCCGCGTCCACCCGATCCGGCAAGCCGTCCCGGTCGGTGTCGCGGCCGGCCTCGAGTGCTGTGGGCACGCCGTCGCCATCGTCGTCGGGGTCGAGGAAGTCCGGTACGCCGTCGCCGTCGGTGTCGGCGAGCAACGGGTCGCCGATCCCGAACGGATCCTCTTCGGCGGTGGGGAACCCGTCGCCGTCGTCGTCGGGGTCGAGGAAGTCTGGCAGTCCGTCCAGGTCGGAGTCGTCGTCCCGCGGGTCGCCATCCAGGTCGCGGTCCTCGTCCACGGTGCGCACGCCATCACCGTCGTCGTCATCGTCGATGAACGCCGGCACGCCGTCGCCATCGGGATCCTCCTCGAGCAGATCGCCGTCCCGGTCGTAGTCCTCCTCCGCGGTGGGCACGCCGTCGCCGTCGTCGTCCGGGTCGAGGTAGTCGGGCGCGAAGTCGCCGTCGGTGTCGCGCTCGGTGGGGTCGCCGCCGTGCCCCTCGGTGCGGGTGGGCACGGTGTCGCCGTCGTCGTCGGGGTCTACGCGGTCCGGATACCCATCGCCGTCGGTGTCGCCTCGCTCCCGGAACGAATCCACGCCGTCGCCGTCATCGTCGTCGTCCAGCGCGTCGGGACGGCCATCACCATCCGTGTCGAACATGCCCTCGACCACGGTGTCGACGCCATCCCCATCGTCGTCGGCGTCGAGGAAGTCGGGCAACAGGTCGAGGTCGAGGTCGTCGTTGAACCAGTCGCCGTTGTCGTCGCGGTCTTCGGTGCGCGTCGGCTGGAAGTCGCCATCGTCGTCGGTGTCGAGCCAGTCGTCGATGCCGTCACCATCGGTGTCGTCGCCGATGGGCAGGCCGTCGTCGTCGCGGTCCTCGAGGAGGGTGGGCACGCCGTCGCCGTCGTCGTCATCGTCGCGCCACGCGGGCAGGCCGTCACCGTCGGGATCGTCGAGCCAGCTCCCGTCGCCGTCGAGGTCTTCGAGAGCGGTCGGCACGCCATCGCCGTCGTCGTCGAGATCCACCACATCGTCCAGGCCGTCACCGTCGGTGTCGAGGGGGTCGTCCGGGTCGCCCACCTCCATGCCGTCGGGTACGCCGTCGCCGTCGGTGTCAGCGAGGGTGGGGTCGGACGCGAGGCTCAGCGCCTCCAGCGCGTCATCGAGCCCGTCGCCGTCCGTGTCCGCCAGGTCGCGTCGCGTGCCGAAGATACACGCCTCTTCAGCGTCGAGCAGGCCGTCACCGTCCGTGTCGAGCGCTGGATCGATCACCTCCACCATGAAGGGATCGCTCACCTCGGTCTCGAGCCAGGTGTAGGTGTCGAGGAACGCGAGATCGCCCTTCGAACTCGCCGTGAAGTCGCCCCAGGACCGGGCGTTGATGTTCGCGCGGGTTGGCGAGTCATACAGCCCGGAGGAGACCCCCGCGGGACCCGAGCGCTCGACGCCCAGCTGGAAGTTGGGCATCACCACGGCGGAGCCCTGCACCTCCGCGTCGTTCCAGTACATCGACAGAGGGGATCGGGAGCCGTCCTCCAGGACGCGAAACAGGCGAAAGCCGGTGTATGAAGTCTCGATATCGTTCGCTACGTAGTGGAATTCGCCGACGGCGAGGCGCACCCGGCAGGCGTAGCTCCCGGGGAACACCGGCGCGCCTGCGTTGTCGTGCCCATCCCACAGCGCCTCACCGAGGCCGGCGCCGATCTCGCCGATGCGGTGCAGGTCGACGTCGTTGGACAGGTCGAACGTGCCATCTGCGTTCAGGTCGCACGCGAGGTGCCAGGTGGCAGTGACGTCGGAGGTGAACCGGGCGGCGCCGCCGACGATGCCGGGAGACACGGCGTTGCACAACCCGAAGTCGCCCTCGAAGGACACGCCTGTCAGGGTTGGCGAGAGCGGGGCATAGCTGGCGACGGTCGGCGGGTTCAGGTAGATCTGGAACCGCTGCGGTGGGACCTCGACCCCGTCGTCGAACACGCTGCGGGCGTGAGCGCCCGGCTGACCGGTGGCGTTTGCGACGACGGTGTACACGCGCCCCGCGAGGCCCTCGGCCCGCATCTCGACCACCCCGTCGGAGCCGGCGCGGCCGCCGCCCACGACCACGTACAGGCTCCCATCGAAGGCGTCGTCCGCCGAGAAGGTGTCGGCGGCGAGCAGCCACCGCTCCGACGACAGGCGGCCGTCGCCGGGGTATGCTCCGACGACCTGAACGTCCCAGTCCTCGATCACCTCGTCGCCACCGAGGCCGTCGAGGTCCACCCCCTCGGGGTCGATTCGGTAGGTGCCCACGCCGTCCGACGGGAAGATGAACCATCCGGCCGGAAACGTGCCGAGGTCGGCGCCGGTGGGCCCAGTGACCCGGATGTCGATGTCGACCTCGCGACCCGATGGATCTGCGGAGTGGCCGGTCCAGATGAAAAACTCCAGCGGATCGACGATGTCGACCAGCAGGCGCGTGGCCGGGCGGAGCGCCTGGGTGTCGCCCAGCTCGTCCTGTCCCTCGGCGGCGGCCGGGGCGCTGAGCATCAGTGGGAGGAGAGACCACAGCATCGTGAGCGCAGCATGGCACGTACGGCGGCGCCCGGCGCGAGGGATCTACCGTCAAGTCGACGCTTGGTCGGCTCGGTCGGCCGAGATTCTAGCCCAGGGGACCTGGGCTTTGACTCGGCCTCCGTCGCCTCCCGTCGGTCGAATATCGAGATCGGCCGTCTCGGGTCGCGCATGCGGCTGCAGCTCACTCGAGGGTGATGGACGGCCTGGGGAAGGGGGCTCCATCGGCCCACCGCACGGTGCTGATCCGGGCGCCCCGACCTGCGGGCTCGACCCGTGCCACGCCACCGCTGACCGGCAGGAGTACGACACCGTCAGCGGCCCGCAGGGGCCCGCTCCCCGGGGTGATGACGAGAGCTGCGGGTGCCCGCCGGACGTGATCCTCGGGCTGCGCCGACCCGGTGGTGATGAGCACGCTGCCGGCGAGAAAGGCCAGGCGATGCTCAGCGCCAGGCTGCCGGTCGATCCCCGCGGAGACGCTCCATTCCACCTCCCGGACGACCACCTGCGCGCCCGCGGCGAGACACCGCAGCAGCAGATCGGCGCTCTGCGGTGGTGGGTCGTACACCACGAGCACCACCCCTGGGGCAGCGTGGTGGAGGAGCAGGCGCTGTTGTTCCTCGTCGGCGCCGAACGCGACGATCAGCGTGGGCCGCGCTCCCCAGGGCCTGGCTGCCACGCAGTCGTGCAGCGTGTGCTGGGCGCGCCGCGGGCCATGCTCACGCAGGGCGACGGGGATGGAGTCGACCTGGGCACAGTCGGGGTGATGCGCGATCCGGGCGCCCCGCTCCCACACCACATCGTGGAGGGTCGGCGAGACGGTGGACTCGAGGCCGGTGCGCCCACCGCTCACCCAGGAGATCCGGTCCACATGCAGCGCCGCGGCCTGGAGGTCTGGGTAGGCGGTGCGCAGCTCCGCCCACGTGGGAATGCCGGGCTTCGTGTGCCAGTCCGCGCCCGGGTGCAGGCCCGGGAGGGCGTCGAGGTTGCCCAGGCTGCGGTATCCGACGCCGAGCAGGCCGTGCGCCTTGTTCGACTCCAGCGTGAGCACCCGCCCGGTCGCTTCGTGCACGTCTAGCACCAGGAATGTGTGGCCGCCCCCGTCGGCCCGCCATCCTTGAACGATGGTCCATGGCGCGGGCAGCGCTTCGGTTCCGGCTCGTGAAGCCATGCCGTGCTGGACCGCCGCAGAGACAGGTCCATACAGATCGTCCGTCAGGACCATGAACTGCCGATGCCGGAGTGTCGACCAGAGAAATCCGGGCGTTTCATCCGCCCATGCCCGAACGAGCAGCGCCTCGACGAAGGTGCAGCAGTTGTTGTTCTCCGGCGGGGAGGATGAGGTGGAAATCCCAGGAAGTTCGAACGGATAGCGTGGGTCGTGCGTGCTGTACCCAAACGCCGCGAACGCCTCGAGGCGCTCGATCAGGGCGGCCTCCGCAATCCGCACCGGGGCCGCCTGCTCTCCAACGTCGGCGTACACGGTGGCGCCCCACTGGCTGCAGATCCACACGTCATTGCCGGCCACCGCGGCGCCCAGCTTGACGTAGTCGCCGTCCCCCTCGGTGTGCTGCTCCAGCACGGTGTAGCCTCCGACCTCCACGTGGCCGACCCGCGTTGAAGAGGTGTCGGCCTCTGCGAATCCCGTCAACCGAAGCCGCGTATGGCACACCAACATGGGACCTCCCGGTGCCGGTATACCCGCAGTGGCTTCTGTGTTCACGTGCCGGCGTCTGTACAGGGTTGGCGCTGTAAGGGCCCGTGAGGTGGCTGCACCCGGCTGGCACTACCCTTGATGGTACGCCTCGCCCCCCGAAGAGGAGGCCTCCAGTGCCCCGCCAGCGGCTGTCACAGCCCACAATCCCCTACGACGCTGTCACCCCGGTCACACCGCAACGGCAGGTCGCGCCGCCGCCGACGGAGCCGCGGAGCGACGCCGACCGGGTGGGCCTCGATGGCTACACAGACCTCGGCCTGCTCGGTGTCGGCGGGATGGGTGAGGTGCGGCGGGTGCTGGATCGCGAGCTCAACCGCGCGATGGCGATGAAGATCCTCCGGCCGGAGCTGGTGCCGAAGCGGCGCGCGGTGCGGCGGTTCCTCGAAGAGGCCCAAGCGACCGCCCAGCTGCAGCACCCCGGCATCGTGCCGGTCCACCGGATCGGTGAGCTGCCGGATGGGCGCCTGTATTTCACCATGCGGGAGGTGCAGGGGAAGACCTTCGAGGCCGTGATCGACGCTCTCCACTGCGTGTCCAGCGCCAACGGGTGGGGTGAGGCCGATGGGTGGAGCCTGCGGCGGGCCATCGATGCCCTGCACCGCACCTGTGAAGCGGTGGCGTATGCCCACGACCGCGGGGTGGTTCACCGTGACCTCAAGCCCGAGAACATCATGCTCGGTGGCCACGGTGAGGTGCTGGTGGTGGACTGGGGCCTCGCGAAGGTCGTGGGCGCAGAGGACGACACCGCAGGTGGCACGGTGGTCACCGACCGGACCCTGTCGGCCTGGCGCACCCGCTACGGCCTGGTGGCGGGCACCCCGGCCTACATGCCGCCCGAGCAGGCGCGCGGAGAGACCGATCGCATCGATCGCCGGTCCGATGTGTACGCGCTCGGCTCGACACTCCACCACCTGCTGTATGGCCTCGCGCCATTCGACGATCCGGACAGCGCTCGGGTGCTGGCGTTCCTCCGATCGGATCGAGAGGCGGAGGTGCCGGTCGGCGGTCCGCCCGTGCCACCGGAGCTGGAGGCGATCCGCGCCCGGGCGATGCGTTCGGATCCGCTCTTGCGCTACCCGGACGCGGGCGCGCTCGCTGCGGCCGTCGTCGAGTGGCTGGACGGCTCGAAGCGTCGGGATCAGGCGCTCGCTCACGTGGCGCAGGCCCAGCTGAGGTTCGACGATGCTCGGCGGCTGGCGATGCAGGCGTTGGCGCTGGACGCTGCCGCGGAGTCCACCTTGGCGTCTCTCGCGCCTGAGGTGCCGGCCGTGGACCGGGTGGAGGCGTGGAAGCGACAGGACGAAGCCGAGAGTCTCGCCGATGCCGCCGATCTCGCCACGTTCGAGGCGGAGCAGCTCCTGCGCGGGGCCCTGTTGCACGCGCCCCACCTGGTCGAGGCCCATGCGCTGCTCGCCGACCACTACCGCGGGGTGCACTCCGCGGCGGAGGCCGTTCGGGACCGTCGCGCCGCGCATCGAGCGGAGGTGCTGCTGCGCTCTCATGCGGCCGCCGCGTCGCCGGCCCAGCGCGCCGGGCACCATGCCTACCTCAAGGGTGTGGGCCGCCTGTCGCTGGTGACCGATCCGCCCGGCGTCGTGGTCACCCTGCATCGGTACGAATCCCGGCATCGGCGGTTGGTCAGCGTGCCGGTGCGGGAGCTCGGCCGCACGCCATTGGTCGACATCAAGGTGCCCATGGGCAGCTACGTCCTCCACCTGCGCTCACGCACCGGCACCGTGGTGCGGTTTCCGGTGACCATGGATCGGCTGGGGCACGTGGACGGGCGCGACGGAGCGGGTCGGCAGCACATGCTGCGCATGCCTCGGGCGGGCGAGCTGGGCCTGGACGAGGTGCTCATTCCCGGCGGGTGGACGGTGCGCGGCGGCGACCCGGAGGCCGTCGGCGGGCTCCCGCGGGCTCGCAGCTGGGTGTCCGACTTCGCGATCCGCCGCAACCCGTTGACCAACCAGGAATACCTGGCGTTCCTCAACGCGCTGGTCGACGAGGGGCGCCTTGACGAGGCCATGCGCTGGGTGCCGAGGGAGCGAGGCGTGGGGCAGGCGGGCGCGGTGATCTATGGCCAGCACCGGGGCGGTCGGTTCTTCCTCCGGCCCGATGCGGATGGAGACCCGTGGGAGCCACACCACCCCGTGATGATGGTCGACCACCATGGGGCCTCGGCATTCTGCGCCTGGCTCGCGGCCAACACCCGCCGCGGGTATCGACTGCCGACGAGCGACGAGTGGGGCAAGGCCGGTCGCGGTGCCGACGGTCGGATCTTCCCGTGGGGAGACCACTTCGAGCCGTCGTGGTGCTGCATGCGCGACAGCGTCGGGCGGTCCCTCGACCTGGGGCTGGAGCGGTTTCCCGAGGATGTGAGCCCGTATGGGATCCGGCACCTGGCCGGCCTTGTACGGGACTGGTGCGCCGATTCGGTAGGCGGGCGGTTCGTGAATCGGGGCGGGAACTGGACGGGGAACCCGCGGGACTGCCGCCTGGCCGACCGACACATGCACGAGCCCATCCACCGCGCGGCCGAGATCGGATTCCGCGTGGCGCGGAGCTGGCCGCCAGGTTGATTGTGCGTCGCCCGCGGCATCGACGCCGGACGACCTGGCGGAGTACCAGGCCTGTACGCGAGGGGAGTCGATGCTGCTGTTCTTGGCTGTGGCCGCGCTCGCCGGACCGGCGGAGCTGGCCGAGACGCTGGCGCTCGACCTGTGGCGGGACGGTGTGCACGGGGATGAGGCCGCGCTCAGGCAGGCGTACCAAGCCGAGTGTGACGAGGGCAGCGACACGGCGTGCAAGAATCGCCGCTGGTACTCGAGCGTGGGCCCCGATCTGGCGCGTGCCGCGGACCAGCTCAAGCAGAACTGCAAGGATGGAGATGCTGCGGCCTGCCTGGTGAATGGGTGGAAGCTGTCGCAGGTGCGGCCGGGCGTGCTGAGCCCGGAGGCCTCCGATCCGCTCCTCGCACGGCGGCTGTTCCAGGTCGGCTGCGACGGCGGGCTGCAGCGAGCGTGCGCAGAGCTGGGCTGGATGGCGCTGCAGGGGGTCGCCGGCGAGGCCGACCCACAGCTGGCCCTGTCGCTGCTCGGCACGGCTTGCGAGGCGGGCGTGCGGCCGGCGTGTGGGGGGGCGGCCGAGGCGTCGGCGGCCCGGAACGAGCCGCAGGCGGTGGCGCGATGGCTCGCCCGCGGTGAGGGCCACGGGGCGGTGAAGCTGGCCCAGGGGCGCATCGCCGCCGCGGCTGGGAAGCGCGGGTCCGCAGAGCGGGCGTTTCTCGCGGCGTGTGATGCGGGCGCGCCCATGGGGTGCACCCTCGCGGCCGGAGGGGCTCCGTCGCTGCTCGAGCGTGCATGCGACGCCGGAGAGGGCGACGCCTGTGGGGAGATCGCCACGATGGTCGATCTCGAGCGGGCGCAGGTGCTGGCCGAGCGCGCCTGCGCCTATGACAGCGCCAGCGGGTGCCGGGTGCAGTCCGAGGTGCTGCTCGGCAAGGCGGCCCGTGGCCTCGACCAGCCCGGCGACGTGATCACCGCCGAGCGCGCCCTCGCGAAGGCCTGCCGGATCGGCGATGGGCAGGCGTGCTTTGCCCTGGGTCAGGCCGACCCCCACCACGGCCTCCCGCATGTGGAGCGCGCGTGCCGCCTGGGCCACGAGCCAGCCTGCAACGGGCTGTTGGCGGTGTTCCTGCTATCGGATCCGCCTCGGGTGAAGGACGTGCTCGACTGGGCGGAGCCGCGCTGTGCCGAGGGCGATCCGACCCAGTGCCTGTACGCCGCCACGGGGTGGTGGCGGCTCGGGCCGGTTCACTTCGAGACTGCGGTCGGGTTCTGGAATGCCGCATGCGACCTCGGCGACGATCTCGGGTGTGCGCTCCGCGGTCGCACCGCCGAGTTCGGCATCCACCGCCCACACGACCCCGCCGCAGCGCTGGAGGTGTACCGGACGGCCTGCACGGACCTCGAGGGCGGCTACACCTGCACGGAGCTCGGACACACCCACATGCGGGAGTCCGTGGAGGACAGGTCGGACGCGGTGCGGTGGTACCGCGAAGGGTGCGAGCGGGGAGACGCGGCCGGGTGCATGGCGCTCATCGAGCTGCGGCGGGCCCAGGGCCACGCGGAGACCTCGCTGGTGCACCTGCTCGAGGGGGCGTGCTTCCACGACAACGGGTACGCCGAGCAGTGTGTCGCGCTGGACGCCGCATTGCTCGCGAGCGGCGAGACCAATGCCTACAGCCGGGGCAATGCCGCGCTGGTTCGGGCGTGCAACATGGGCATGCTCTCGACCTGCCCGAAGCACAAGCGGGTGGCACGGTGGCCATGGCCAGTGCCCTCGGGGCCGGCCCTCGACGCCGAGCGGAATCGCTGCCACCTGCGGGACGACCGCAACTGCCTGCTCGAGTTCACCAAGGCCCTGCTCGGGGACACGCCAGAAGGCTGGCTGCTCGAACAGTACGCTCATCTCGTGATGCCGGCGTGCCTCATCGACCCCAGCCTGTGCCGGTACGAGGCGGCCCGCGAGACCCTCTCCGCCCGGTCGGTCGACCTGTACGAGCGGGCGTGCTTCGAAGGCAACGACACCGAGTCGTGCATGCGCGCCGCACTGTTCTACGACCAGGGGCTCGGCGAGCCGAAGTCGAAGCGGCACGTGCTCGATCTGGCCTCCCGCGCCTGCACGGTGGCGGAGACGGACCGGGAGCACTGCTATGGCCTGCCCGAACTCATGGAGCGCTGGCCGGGCGGGCCGGTCGAGACCACGCGCGCGCTGGTTGCGCTCTGCCGTACCACCGCGCCTCGCGCCTGCTTCGACGCGGGTAATCGGGTTCTGGGCGGCGTGGGCCTGGAGGAGGGCGACCCCCACGTCGCCTACGATCTCCTGCTCATCGGATGCGCACGCGCCGACGACTATGAGGCGTGCAAGCGCTTGAAGGCCGTGGGGCGTGAGGCCCGGAGCGGGCAAGAGGCCGAGGTGTTCGATCTGTCCAAGATCATCGACGGGGACCTGGACGGCGTGGATGACCCCCAGGGCACGCCAGATGGTGGCGGGCCGGACTTCTGACGCCGGGTGTCACGGCGCCGACCGACCGCGTGCCCCCGTCCACAGCGTGCCGCCAGGCGTCACCACCACGTCCACCGGCGCGTCGTGCGGCTCAGTGGGCAGGCGGTCCACCAGCTGGAGATCGAACCCGACCGCGATCCGGAGCGCTCGGGGGTGTGCAGTGAAGAACCGGTCATAGAAGCCGCCGCCGTAGCCGAGGCGCGCGCCCGCCGCGGTGAACCCCAGGCCGGGCGTGAGCACCGTGTGCACAACGGGGAGTGGCGCGCCCGAGGGCTCCCGCACGCCGAACCGCCCGACCACCAGGGCCTCCCAGCTCACCAGCGGGACCGGCACCAGATCGGGGCCCTCCATCCGGGGGAGCGCGACCGGTTGATGCCGGCTGATCCGATCCAGCGCCGGGCGCAGATCGATCTCGCTGCGGATCGGGGCGAAGCCGAGCACGACCCCGGCCCGCACGATGGCGATGAGCCGCTCGACCAGCGCGCTCGCCGCCGCTTCGCGTGCCTCCGCACCCAGCCCACGCCGCTCCGCACCGAGCGTGCGCCGGAGGGCCGCCTTGCTCATGTGCGCTTCAGGGTGCGCATGGTGACGAACTCCTCCGCCGCGGTCGGGTGGATGCCGATGGTGCTGTCGAACTGCGCCTTCGTAGCGCCGCAGGTCATGGCGACGGCGATGCCCTGGATCAGCTCGCCGGCGTCGGGGCCTACCATGTGCGCGCCGACCACGCGGTCGGTGGCGTCATCCACGATCAGCTTCATCAGGATGCGCTCGTTACGGCCTGAGAGCGTGTGTTTCATCGATCGGAACGACGAGGTGTAGATGCGCACCCTCGGGTGGACAGCCCGCGCCTTGGCCTCGGTCAGTCCGACGGTGGCCATGTTCGGGTTGCAGAAGATGGCGGTCGGAATCGCGTCGTAGGCCACCGTACGTGGGGGGCCGGCGAACAGCTGGTGCGCCAGTGCCGTGCCCTCGGCGAGGGCGACCGGCGTGAGGTTGAACCGGTCGAGGGCATCGCCGAGCGCGTAGATCGACGGGACCGAGGTCTGGAATCGGGCGTCCACCTCGATGGCGCCGCGCTCGTTCATCCGCACGCCCAGCGCGTCCAGGCCGATCCCGCCGGTGGCGGGTCGGCGTCCGACCGCGAACAGCACCGTGTCGGCCTGCAGGTGCTCGCCGTCGGTGAGGTGCACGAGGAAGTCGTCGGGACCCCGGCGCTCAACCTCGCGGAACATGCAGTCGAAGTGCAGTCGCACGCCCTTTCGGCGCAGCTCGTTCGCGAGGTGGTGCCGCATCTCCTCGTCGAAGCCGCGGAGGAACAGTCCCCCGCGGTAGACCAGGTCGACTTCCACGCCAAATCCGTGGAGGATGCTCGCGAACTCGACGGCGATGTACCCGCCGCCGGCGACCACCATGCGCTTGGGCAGCCGAGGCAGGGAGAACATGTCGTCGGACACGAGCACATGCTCACGGCCCGGGAACTCGGGCGCCCATGGCACCCCGCCGGTGCAGATCACGATGTGCTCAGCGTGCAGGCGCCTGCCGTCGACCTCGACCGTGTGGGCGTCGGTGAGCGTGCCCCAGCCCGTCACCACCTCCACGCCCGCGCGCTCGAGCATGCCCTCGTAGATGCCGTTCAGACGGGCGATCTCGGTGTCCTTGTTCCGCACGAGGGTCTGCCAGTCGAACGTGGGGGGCGCGATGGTCCACCCGAAGCCGGCGGCGTCTTCCACGTCCTCGGCGAAGTGGCTGCCGATGGCCAGCAGCTTCTTGGGCACGCAGCCCACGTTGACGCAGGTCCCGCCGAGCGCCTTGTCCTCGACCAGGACCACCCGTGCGCCGAGGCCGGCGGCGATGCGGGAACAGCGGACTCCGGCGGAGCCTCCGCCGAGGACGAGCAGGTCGTAGTCGTAGGAAGGCACGGGCACTCCACATCTGGGCGGGTGCCGTATCCCGGCGCCCTGCACGGCTCCTGCACAGTCCCCGCGCGTCATCGCCCGACCCAAGGCGCACCCGACCCGCGATCGGGTCCGTACCTTGCGTCTGAACACGGAGGGCACCGATGTCAGAGGTCATGTGGACGGAGGGGGTGAGTGCGCCAGTGGATGCGCCGCCCGTGCGGAGCGTGATGCTCGCACTCGCGGGCTTCGGCGTGCTCGGAGTGTGCGCCGCGGTCGGAGCGCCGGCGGCAGGGGCGGCCGCAGAGGCCATCTCGACCAGTCTGCTCGTCGACGCCGGCGCGCTGGTGCTCACGGCGCCGGCGTTGCTCGTCGTGCACCAGTACCTGGGCCTGGCGGCCGAGCCTGGAGCCCTCATCGCGGTCCTCGCCCGGGCGTTCGTGACAGCGGGCGGTATCGCGCTCGGGGTGGCGCCATGCATGCTGGTGTTCAGCGCAACGAGCGGCCTCGCGCTGGCGGTGTTCGTGTTGCTGCTGCTGCTCGTGGGTGCGGCGGGACTTCGGGTCGCATGGCGGGATCTTCTCGCGGCCGAGCCGGCCGGCGCCCAGGTGAGCCTGTGGAAGATGCGGGGCTTGGTGCTCGGCTGGGCGGTGCTCGCATCGGCCATCGGCGTGCGCATCGGCTGGGACCTGCTCCCGGGAGGTCTGTGATGGCGACGGATGTGCTGAAGCTGGTGGCTGAGGTCCTGCGCGACCCCCAAGCCGTTGTGGAGCGGGCCTCCGATCCTGCCGAGTTCGCGGTGGATGTGCCTCGGCTGCTCGGCATCGGCGTGGTCGGGTTGGCGCTGTTCGGCGCCATCGTCGGCAGCTATCGGGGCGGTCCTCAAGTGGCGTTCGCGGCCGTGAAAATGCCGCTGCTGTTGCTGCTCCCCACGGTCGTGGCGTTGCCCGCCGTGCGGTCGCTCTGGGCGGCGCTGGGGGCGGAGGCGTCGTGGCTGCGGCTGGGGGCGGCCGGTCTGGTTGGGGTGGCCCGCACCGCTGTGCTCGCCGCGGCGCTGGGGCCCGTGCTCTGGCTCGTGTACAGCCTGGGCACCGGGTACCACCTGTCTGTGCTGCTGCTGGCGCTCGCCCTGGTCGTGGTCGGGGTGCCCGGGGTCTCTGTCGTGGGCCGGGTGTTGCCGACCGCGGGTGCCGAGGCGCGCGCGGCGGCGCTGGTCTCCGCACTCCTCCTCGGAGCGATCACGGCCCAGACGGGCTGGCTGCTGCGCCCGTTCGTGGCCCGGCCTACCGCGTCGATCAGCTTCCTTCGGCCGGTGGAGGAGGACATCTTCTCCAGCCTCTTCGCCACGGCCCTGTCCAGCGTCGGTCACTACCCGGGCTGGGATGTGGAGCGGAAGGGGCTGCTCTCTCGCCCGCAGGAGGAGCGATGATCATGGCCGCCCAGGTCTCGCCCACGCTGCTCACCGTGGCGCTCGCGCTCACCTACCTGATCGTCGGCGGGATCACCGGCCTGGCCCTCGGCCGCGCGGGGCATGGCTCGTCGCTGGCGGTGAGCGCGCTCGCCGTGTGGCCGCTCCTGCTACCGCTGGTGGGTGCGCCTCCGGCAGCGGTCACGCCCCCCGGGCCCTACTCCGAGCGCATCGGTCGCACCTTCGCCTCCCTCCGGTCGGTGCTCTCCGACCCAGCCGCGGTGGACGTGCCGTGGGTCGCGGACCTGGATGGCTTGGAGGAGTCCTTGATGGTCGCGGACGCCCGACTGGCCCTGGTCGACCGCCTGCTCGCGGACGCGGGCAGCGAAGGGGGGCCGCTGCGGGCGGCGCGGCATGCCGCGGGTCGGGAGATCGAGGCGGTGATCGACGAGGTGTTGGAGCTGCGGCTCCAGGTGGGCCTGGTCGCGCTCGCCGGCCATGCGCTGCCCGTGCGGGACCGGCTGCGCGAGCTGGTCGCCAGGGCGAGGGCGCTGCATGAGGTGTCGGAGGATCCGGTCGACGCTGTGCTGCGATACCGTCGGGTCACGTGAGGTGAGCATGCAGACCCGGGTCCTGCTGGTCGACGACGACCCGCACCTGCGCGAGGTGGTCCGGTATGCCCTGGATCGCGCGGGATTCGAGGTGGAGGAAGCGGAGGATGGCCTGGCGGCTCTGCTCGCCTTCCGCCGCTCCGAGCCGGATCTGATCGTGCTCGACGTGTTGATGCCCGAGCTGGACGGCCTCGAGGTGTGCCGCCGGGTGCGACAGACCAGCCAGGTGCCGATCGTGTTCCTGTCGTCGCGTGGGGAGGAGATCGATCGCATCCTCGGCCTCGACCTCGGTGGCGACGACTACATCACCAAGCCGTTCTCCACCCGGGAGCTGGTGAGTCGGATCCGCGCTGTGTTGCGCCGCACCACGGGGTCCGCCACACCCGGGCGGCTGGCGGTGGGCCCGCTGGTGCTCGACTCGGAGCAGTGGCGCGCGTCCGTGGGCGGGCAGGACCTGGAGCTCACGGTCACGGAGTTCCGGCTGCTGGAGGTGCTGGCCCGGCGCCCTGGCCGGGTGTACCCGCGCGATGAGCTGGTGGGACGTGCCTATCCGGGCGAGCACCATGTCTCGGATCGCACGGTAGACAGCCATATCAGGCGGATCCGGCACAAGCTGCGGGACGCGGGTGTCGAGTGCATCGAGACGGTCCACGGGCTCGGCTTCCGCCTGGTGCCGCCGGCATGACCCATCGGCGCCCGCGCCTCCCGCTGCACACTTGGCTGTCGCTGTCGCACCTGACGGTGTTCGCGCTCCCCATCGTGGTCCTGCTCGCGAGCGGAGCCCTGGCCACCGATCTGCGCAACCAGACGCGATGGGATCTCGAACACCAGGCCGCTATCCTCACGCTGATGGCGTCGGACATGGTGCGCGACGCGCGCCGGACCGAGCCCGAGGCCGGGCTCGAGGACGTGGGTGAGCGGCTGTCGCGCCGGCTTCGCGCTGTGAAGATCGCCAACCTCTCCGGCCAGCAGGTGACCGACGCGCAGGGCCGCGTCGTGGCGACGAGCGGCGGGCCCATTGGCCACTCGATCGCAGAGGCCGCGGAGGTGCAGGCGGCGCTCGCGGGCCAGGTGGATATCGTGGTGCGGCCCCGGCAGCGCACGTCTGCGCCCCTGTCGAGCGCCAGCCGGCGTGCTGGCGTGCGCCTGTTCGTGGCGGTCCCCGTGGATCTCGACGGCGAGCGGCTCGGCGCGATCGTGATCAGCCGCACTCCCCGGGAGGAGATGCAGGCGCTGTACCACATGGCAGGGGCGCGACTGGTGCTCGGCGTGGGGCTGGCGCTGCTGCTCACGGTCACGATGGCGCTGTTTGCCGGGTGGCTGCTCTCGCGCTCGCTGCGGGTCACGGCCGACGGTGCCGAGCGCATTGCGGAGGGGGCGTTCGATGAGCTGGACGCGATGCACCTCCTGACCCGGTCCCGGGTGGCGGAGGTCGGGCGGCTGGCCGCTGCGGTGTCGACCATGACCGACCGACTGCGGGCGCGGCTCGCCTACATCTCCGAGTTCGCGAGCAATGTCTCCCATGAGTTCCGCACGCCGCTGTCGACGATCCGCGGCACGCTCGAGCTGCTGGGAGATGACGCGGAGATGCCGCCGGCGCAGCGCGCCAAGTTCATGGCCAATGCCACGGCCGAGCTGGATCGGCTGGAGCGGCTGGTGACCGGGCTGCTGGAGCTGGCGCGCGCAGAGGAGTCTCGAGAGCGCCGTCCGGTCGACCTCGGCGCGCTCGTCTGCCAGGTCGCGGGACGCCACGCCGTGGCCGTGGAGGGGGAAGCGTCGGAGGTGAGCGGCGACCGGGTGCAGCTGGAGGCGGTGGCCGAGAACCTGGTGGCGAATGCACGCCGGCATGGCGGACCTTCGGTCGTAGTCCGCCTGTGGACGACGCCGGATGCCACGGGGTTCGAGGTGGAGGACGACGGACCCGGAATCAGTCCGGCGAACCAGGCGCGTGTGTTCGAGCGCTTCTTCACAACCCGTCGCGGAACGGGTGGAACGGGGCTGGGCCTCGCCTTGACGCGCGCGGTGGTGCGGGCCCACGCGGGCGAGGTGATGGTGGAGAGCGCACCGGGCAGAACGCTGTTCCGCGTCGCGTTCCCGCGCATACCGAGCTAGCTTGCCCGGTCTTCAGTGGAGAACGACATGCGGTGCTGGTGGATCCTCTGCGTGGCGCTGGCCGGGTGTGCGGGCGCATGCAACGAAGGCGGCGCCGATGCGCCGGTCGGCGAGACCCCGCGCAAGGGTGATGCGCCGGCCAAGGGCAAGGCGCCGGCCAAGGGCAAGGCGCCGGCCAAGGGCAAGGCCTCCGCCAAGGGCAAGACGGCTGCCCGGGCGAAGGCCAAGGCAAACCTCGACCGCATCGAGGTGTCGGTATTCCTGGTCGATCCCACCGGCACGGCGAAGAAGCCAGACCCCAATCCTGCCGAGGGCGAGGGCGAGGGCGAGGGCGAGGCCCCGGCCAAGGGCGAGGTGCCGGCCGAGGCTGCGGCCCCGGCTCTGCCCGAGGGCGCGCCGCCTGCGGGCGATGGTCCACGGCTGTTCGAGGTCACGCGCAAGGTCGGCGCGAAGATGCCCGAGAAGAACGCGGTGTGGGTGCTGTACAAGGGTGTCGCGCCCGCCGAGAAGGAGGCGGGCCTCACGCTCGTCACCAACGGCACCGAGGGTTTCCAGGGGTTCGTACTCGAGGATGGCGTGGCTAAGATGCAGCTGCGCGGCAAGTGCGAGTCCGCCGGGGGAACCCTGACGGTGTACGACTCCATCGCCGCGACCCTCAAGGCCTTCGACACCGTCGAGTATGTGCAGGTCGCGGCTCCCGGAGAGACGCTGCCTGAGGGTCTCGGCAAGGTCGACTTCCGCCCCGACTGCCTGCAGCCCTGAGTGATGACCTCAACGCAGCTTTCGAACCGTCCTCGCACGCCCATGCGGCGCCCTCGCGCAGCCGTCGGACCGGGCAGATATGCTCGATATTCCTTCGGTCCTCACCCGCACAAGGACACTGCTTGGACGCGCGATCACCGGCTCGGCATCTCCGCCGAGGTCATCTGAGTTGCCACGCCCGCTCAACCGGTCGACAGCCGCGGGAGCGGTCGCCGTCGCATGCCTGGCGTGGTCCCACGAGCTGGTGCTCGCCCGGCTGACGTTCGACCGTCAGGACCTCCTCGATGTCGGGGTGTCTGCGCTCGGGTGGCTGCTGGTCATGGGCACATGGTGGGTGGCGCACACCGCCGTTCCCAAGTCACGTCGTGACTACTACTCCGGGGTGGTGCTCTGTTTGCCGCTGGGTGCGGTGCTCGGTCGGCTCGCAGCGGCGCCTGCCTTCGGGCGGGATGCCGATCTGGGCATGACGATCCAGATCGGCTGCTTGCTCTTGGCGCTGGTGGTCGGGCTCGCCCTCGGGCGCATGGGACGGTCGGCCCCCCCAAGCTGGCTCGTCACGCTGGGTTTCGTCGTGGCGGCCGCGGTCGGCGCCGGGCTGCGCTCGGGCGGCGAGGCGTTGTCCCAAGGCGATGGTGCGATGTTCGTCGGCGTCGCCACCTCGCTGCCGCCCGCCGATGTGGTGTTCATGGTGTTGGCGGGGTGGCTGTGTGCGCTCGCCGTCGCGTCCCAGCGGTGGGGGCCGCTGGCCGTGCTGCTCGGCACGGTGGCCCTCGCGGTCACGCCGCGTCCACCGCCCGTCCCGGAGTGGTCTGTCGCCGGTGATGCGCCTTCGGCCCCCGACATCGTGCTGCTGTCGGTCGACACGCTCCGCGCCGACCGCGGGAGCGGGTTCATGGCGTCAGCGGATGCGCTCGCGGCCGATGGCGTCACGTTCTCGGCCGCTTGGTCACCCGCTCCGTGGACGCTGCCCTCGATGGCCACGCTTCACACGGGTGTGGGACCGGAGCTCCATGGCGCCTACCGTGGCCCGACCGGCTCGTTCGCGCCGATCCGCAGCGACATCCCCACCCTGGCCGAGGCGCTGTCGGCCAGCGGCTATGACACCGCAGCGGTGCTCGCGCCGAACGCGTTCGTGGGCTCTGGCTTCGGCTTCGACAGGGGTTTCGCCCACTTCGAGCATGCCATGGAGGGTGCTGGCTACGCGCTGCCGTTGTCGGTGCGCGATGTGCTCGCCCGCCCCATGATCCCGGACGCCCTCACCAGCCTTGGCTTGCTCGGTCGCCGGTCCTATGCCCCCGCGGGTCAACTCGCCGAGCGGGCGGCGGCTGTGTCGGCCGCCCGTCGATCACGGCCATTGTTCCTCTGGGTCCACTTCCTCGACTGCCACTTTCCGTACCGCGGCGCGCCGGGCGCGCCCGTGTCGTGGAGCACTGCGATGGCGCTGTCCGGCGGCGACCCCGAGCCGGTCCAGGGCTGGCTCCCCACCGATGAGGTCATCGCCGCCTACGATCACGAGGTCCACGGGGTGGACGCCGCCATCACGGAGCTGCTCGCGGCGCTGGGGCCCGCTCCACGGCAGGGCCGCATCGTGGTCCTCACCTCGGATCATGGCGAGGAATTCGAGGACCATGGCGGCTTCTGGCATGGGCACGCCCTATGGGAGGAGCTCGTGCACGTGCCGCTGATCATCCAGGGGCTGCCCGGCACACGTGCAGGGCAAGTGGTCACGACCCCCGTGGGGCTCGCGGATGTGACCGCGACCCTGGCACGTGCCGCCGGGGTGCCATGGAGCACAGGAGGCCGCGACCTGGCGCGGCCGGTACCTCCTCGGGTGATGCGCACGTGGAACCTGTTGTATGGCCCTCCGATGAGCCAGGCGGTGCGCGACGGTAACCTGAAGATCATCGGCGTGGAGGGGCGCCCGCCCATGGCGTTCGACCTCGCGACGGACCCGGGCGAGCGCTCGGATGTGTCGGCCACAGTGGCAAGTCGTATCGAGCGTCTGCTACTTCCCCTCGACGTGGTGGAGCAGGAGGCCCGGGAGATGTCCGCCTCTGAGCGTCAGATGCTCGAGGTGCTGGGCTATGCCGAGGAGCAGCCCGAGTGAGTGGCGGGCGCGAACTCACGTCCGCCGGCTGATCCCCGCAGCCCGAATCGACGCGGCCGCCGCTCCCCGGGAGAGCGACGGCCGATCGTGGGTCGGTGCGCTGGGCGCACCGCTCGCCTCACGGGATGATGTACAGGGTGCGGCGGGACAGCACGATGCTGTCGTCGGCGATGAGCTCGGACTCGAGCTCCTCGGTCATCGCGCCCGGAACCTCGACGATCTGGCCCTGCACGGTGAGCACGAACGTGATCGGCGTGCCCGCCTGGATGTCGTAGTAGGCGTCGGGCTCGATATCGAGGATGTACCCCTGCGGGTCGT
>JBLFXJ010000050.1:0-33115 GCA_047609825.1 Myxococcota bacterium | reverse complement strand
GGGCAGAGCGGACACCTACATCCGCGCCGCCTCGGGTGCACCCCCCTATCCAGGGTGATCAGCCTGCGTGCTTGCGCATCTTCCGCACCACCTGCTGCCCACACCACTCGGCCACGGCGTCGAACGCGGCCTGGATCTCGGCGTCCTCCATCCGCTCCACCTGGCGCCGGTTGTTCACCACGCCGATGGCGCTGGCCAGGGGCGGAGGGGCGCCGGCGGCCGTGTCGCACCGGGTGCGGGCGCTGTACACCCGCTCGGTGCCATCGTAGATCCGCACGCGGATGTCGTAGTCGAAGGAGGCAGGTGCGCCGAGAGCGTAGGTCTCGAGCCCGTAGTCCACCACCTCGAGCTGCAGCGTGGCGTCGCCGCTGTCGCTGACCGGGAACGGGTGGCCGGTGGCGAGGGTGTCGGCCAAACCCTGCTCCAGTGCTGCGTTGGTGCGCTCCATATCCACCGCTGCCGCCAGTCGGTCAGCCGTGTGGGACTCGCCGACCACCTGGGTGATGTTCACCACCGCGTCCACCAGGCCGTCGCCCGTGTTCACCCGCCCCAGCGACACCGAGGGCCCGCCGTGGGTGAGCACCTGCACCTCGACGGCTCCGATGGCGGGTGCAGCCCGCTTGAACTTGGCATGGCACCCGGGAAGGGCGAGCAGCGAGAGGGCGGCGAGGACGGTCCAGCGCATTGTCGGCTCCGGTCGGTGTGCGGTGCAGACGGCCGGCGCTTCGACCCCATTCGACCGAGCTGTCAGGGATCAGCCATTGCCGTGGGCCAAGGCCTGCCGTTGGTGCTCCGCAAGGCCAGCGCATACAGCCGCCCGGTCCGGATCCACGGCGGCCCACAGCCGCGCCGCCCTCGCCGCCGGGCCCGCGAGATCGGGGTCGACCCACTCTGTGCCCTCGGCGCCGCCGATGCTCCGCAGCCGGGCCAGCGCACCATCGAAGGCCTCGCCGTCACCATCGATGGCGTAGCAGGACAGCAGCGCGTACCACGCCCCCGTCTCGAGCACGCGCCAGGCCGAGCGGCGCAGGGCGGCCTGGGCCTGCTCGAGAACGTCGCGGGCCTCGGACCATCGCTCCTGTTCCTGGAGGACGAGCCCGAGGTTCAGCCCGCACAGCGCCTCATCGGGGGACCGGAGCGATCGGGCCATCTCCAAGGACTCGCGGATCGCCGCGGTGGCGCCGGTGAGGTCTCCCCCGTAGCGCAGCGCATCCCCCAGCCCGACCCGGGCGGTGAGCTCGCGGGCGCGATTGCCGACGGACCGGAAGCCCTCGGCCGCCCGACGATAGGCCTCGGCCGAAGCCTCTGGCCGACCCCGCGCCCGCTCGAGCCCGCCCCGGGTGTGGTGGGCGGCGGCGAGCAGCTCGGGGGGACCATGGAGCCGGTGGTGCACCACGAGCGGCTGGAGGATGTGGTCGGCGGCGTCGAGATCGCCGGCTTGCACGTGCACCTCGGCGAGCACCCGGGCGGAGATCCACCGCGCATCCCCGTCGCTGGAGGCGGCCTCGAGCACCGAGCTCTCGGCTGCGGTGCGGGCGGCGTCCACGTGGCCCATCAGCAGGTGGGCGTCGGCCGCGAGCCGGAACGCGCGGCTGCGGTGCTCAGGGTCGACGAGCAGGGTCAGCGCCTGGTCGAGCAGGGGCAGGGCCGCGCGAAGGTCGCCGGTCCAGTAGGCGAGGCGGGCGCGGCAGGCCAGGGCGCGACCGCGGTTGTCGGGGGTGTCGGCCGCGGGCAGGCAGGCGCTGACCAGGCCGAGGAGGGCGTCGGCGGCGTCGAAGGCGTCGTGGACGATCGCGGCGTCCACGGCGGAGAACAGCGGACCTACCGCGGCATCGGGTCGCCCCGCGGCGAGCCAGTGTCGGCCCTCCCGCTCGGGCTGACCCCGCCCGTGCAAGGCCTCGGCACACCGGGCGTGGTGGTCGGCCAGCTCCCCGGCCTCCGACGCCTCCCGCACCAGCGCCTCCCGGAGCATTCCATGGCAGAACGCCCACGCTCGCGGACCTCGGGACTCGGCCAGCCGGGCGTCGAGGAGGGCCTCGCGGGTGCTGTCGGCGGCGGATGTCGTGGTCGCTCGCCACAGGTCGTGCTCGATGACCGGGGCGAACTGGCCGAGCACGGCGGCGGTGCGCAAGGCGCGTCGGTCGTCCGGAGCGAGCCCGAGGCGGTCGGTCCGGCCGGTCCACACGGCGTGCAGGTCGTCGGGCAGGGCGACCGCGGCGTGGTCGGTGAGGCGGAACCCTCGCGGCCCGGGCTCGAGCACGCCGCGGTCCACCCAGTCCCCGACGAGTTGGACCATGAACAGCGGGTTGCCGGCGGTGCGGTGGATGAGCCGGTCGAGCACGGTGGCCGAGAGGTCCAGCAGGGAGCGGAGCAAGGCGGTCTGGTCGGTGGTGGAGAGCGGGCCGATGCCGAGGGTCTGCGCGTCCAGGGCATCGAGTGCGGCGTGGGCAGCCGCCGACTCCGCCAGCGCTTCTTCTTGCACGGTGGCGACCACCAGCAGGTTCGGCACCCGCTCCACCAGGCGCGGCAGGCGGGCGAGGAGCGCCGGTGCGGCGTGGGCGTCGTCCAGCCACACCAGCTGGGTGCGCTCTGCGGCGCGGCGGGCGAGCCAGGTGGCGAGCGCATCATCGACGGCGGACCGACCCACCGTGACGGCGCCTGCTGGGGACGCGGTGAGGGACCGGATGGCGCGCGCCGTGTACTCGGGCAGGCCGAAGAGGGGATCGGGGTGGGAGAGGAGTCCAGCGTCGACCAGGGCCGAGAGTGCTGCTTCGGGGCCGGACGTGCTCGGGCAGCGCACCCGCCACACCTCGGCGGCGCCCGCTTGGTGCGCATGCTCACAGAGCCACCGGGCAAGGCGGGACTTGCCCATCCCGGCGGGCCCGCGGAGGATCACCACCCGGGGGCGCCCTTCGACCGCGTCGGAGAGCGCGGCCCACAGCGACCGCCGCTCCGCCGCTCGTCCCACCACCGGGGCCTCCCGTTGGCGCACCAGCGCGAGGCCCGACAGCGGCAGGTTGCGGGCGAGGGCGGGCTCGGCCGCAGGCAGGGCGGGCAGCGATGGAGTGGGGTCGACCGGCAGATCCTCCGGTGGGAGGGTGTCGGCCGGGCGGTCGCTGAGCCCGAAGGTGAAGGTCTCCGCGGCGCGGGATGGGGGACGGCGCTCGAGGAGCAGGTGGTCGTCGCCATCGGGCGGGACGGCGCGCAGGGCGGACCGCGCGTCGGCGGCGCACCGGTACCGATCCGCGGGGTGCTTCGCGAGCAGTCGGGCGAGCCAAGCGCCGAATGACGGCGGGATGCCGGCTTCGAACAGGGGTGGCGGGTCGGTGCCGCGCTGGGCGTCGAGCACCCACGGGATCGGCTTGTCACGCCACGGGTGGCCCCCGCCGGCCAGCTCCCAGGCGAGCCAGCCCAGGGCATACAGGTCGGTCCACGGTCCGAGCCGTGCCTGCGGGTCGAGCTGCTCTGGCGCCATGTACAGCGGCGTGCCGCTGGGGCGTCCGTCGACCGCAGATCGCTCCACGACGCGGGCCAGGCCGAAGTCGGCGAGCACCGGCTGGTCGTTGGCCAGGAGCACATTGCCCGGCTTGAGGTCGAGGTGGAGCACGCCGCGGGCATGACAGTGGGCCAGGCCGTCGAGCACGCCCAGGAGCAGGTGTCGGAGGCGGCCGAAGGAGCGCCGGGCCGACCGGGCCGACAGGGAGGTGTCGGCGAGGTCCATGGCGAGCCACGGCGACCCCGCCGGCCAGCCAGCGCGGGCCGCAGCGCTCGGGTCCACGGTGCCGAGGTCGTGCACCGCGATCACGGCCGGATGGGACAGGCGGGCGACGGCTCGGGCCTCCTCGTGCAGGGCCCGTCGTGCCGCCTCGCCGCGCAGTGGGGGTGCGGTGAGCAGCTTCACGGCCACGCGGGTGCCCGACTCCCGGTGCACGCCGCGCCACACCTCACCTTGCCCACCGGTGCCGACGCGTGCATCTACTGTGTAGGCGCCGACCCGGATACCGCTCACGTGGACTGCTCGGTGGCGAGGGCGGCACACACGGCCGCCCGCTCCGGCGACGCCTCCAGCCATGCGGCCGCGGCGAGCCGGGCCCCGAAGGCGTGGTCGGGGTCGCGGAGTGCGGTGCCCTCGGCCATGTCCCGCTCCCGGAGCTCGGCGAGCACCGCGTCGAATCCGTCGCGGTCGTTGAGCATCGCCATCACCGCGAGGCGTCCCCACAGTGCCGCTGACTGGAACGGGCGCACCCCGCTGTCGCGCACCGCCGCCCAGGCCAGGTCGAACCGCTCCTGAGCCAGCTCGACCTGCCCCCTCGCGAGGGCAATATTACCGAGGTTCAGGGACGCCAACCAGCGCCCGATGCTCCCCAGGGTGTGCGCGATGGCCTCCAGCTCGCGGTAGGCCCGCTCGGCGCCGTCCAGGTCGTGGCTGTAGCGCAGGGCGTCGCCCAGTCCGGCGAGGGGCCCGAGCACCGAGCCGATCTGGTCCAGGTCGCGGAACAGCTCCACGCTCGCCGCATAGTGCCGGGCGGCCTCAGCGTAGTTCCCCCGTCGGCGGGCGAGGTTCCCGAGGGCATTGAGCGCCACGCCGTGCGGACCTCCCCCGGGTGCGGCCTGGGCCAGCTGGGCGACCGCGGCTTCGAGGAGGATCCGCGCATCGTCGAGCTGACCCCGGGCCAGGAGCACCTCGCCGCGCAGGCGCAACGATGCACCCTGGAGCGCGGGTGGGAGCGTGTCGGCCATGGCCTCCAGCTCACGGGTCCACCGCTCGGCGGCGGCCAGGTCGTGGCGCCGGTTCTCCAGGTCGACCAGCAGGCAGAGCACATGCGCCCGGGCGTGGACCGATGGGGCGTCGGCGAGCCCGGCCTCGAGCCACCGCGCGCACTCGGCGTCGTCGCCGCGGATCTGCGCCAGCTGGGCGCGGAGGCGGCACAGGAGGACCGGAAGCTCGGGGTCGGTGCACGCGTCGACGGCATCGGTGGCGAGGCGCACCAGGGCCTCGCTCCGGCGGGGATCGCGGTTCAGCTCGATGCCGGCCGCGGTGAGGAGGAACGGGACGGCCTCGGCCCGGTCGCCCGCTGCGTGGAGGTGCCGGCCGCGACGGGCAGGCGCGGTGACGGCGGCAGCGCAGGCGCGGTGGTGGTCGGGGAGTCGCCCCGCGTCGGTGGCACCCTGGAGGATCGCCTCCCGGAGCATGCCGTGCACCAGGGTGAACCGGCCCTCGCCGCGGGCGACGGCCAGCCGGGCATCGAGCAGTCGGTCGCGGAGCCGTGGGGGGACGGGGCCCGCGGCACGCCACTCGTCGATCCGGACCGATCCGGCCTCGGCGTCGAGCAGGGCGGCGCGCTCCAGCGCGGGCAGGTCGTCGGGGCTGCATACGAGGCGCTCCACCCGGTCCCGCCAGGTCGCGTGGAGGCCGTCGGGCAGTCGCACATCGGCGCCTTCGCGGAGCACGAAGCCGTCGCGGGTGGCGTCGAGGATCCCCCGGTCCACCCAGTCGCCCACGAGCTGCACCGCGAACAGTGGGTTGCCGCCGGCCCGCTCCCGCACCCGGTCGGCGAGGGCGCCGTCGAGCCCCAGCAGGTGGTCGAGCAGCGCGCGGGTGTCGGCGTCGCCGAGGGGGGCGAGGTGGAGCGGGGTCGCCGCGAGCGCGTCGAGCGCCTTCACTGCCGCGGGCCGCTCGGCCAGGGCCTCGTCCTGCACCGTGAGCACCACCAGCACCCGCGGCACCGGGCCCATCGCCTGGAGGAGGGTCACGAGTTCGGGGTCGAACTGCGCATCATCGATCAGCAGCACCAGGGGGCGGCGCTCCGCGAGCGCGGCGAGCCAGCTGCGCATCGCGTGCACGACGGCGCCCGAGTCCTCCAGGGGGATGGGCGGGTTGCCCACGCCGGCGAGGGTGCGGATCACGGCCTCGGTGCGTGCGTCGAGGCCACCGGGCTGGTCAGGCTGCCGGCGCAGACCGTCTCGGCACAAGGCTCCCAGCGCGTGCCCGAACCCGCCGTCGGGCAGGCACCGGGTGGTGAGCACGCCGCCCGTTCCCGACTCGAGCACCCGCTCTACCAGCCAGGTGGAGAGTGCGGTCTTGCCGAGGCCCGCGGCGCCGCCGAGCACCACCGCGCCGCCCGGACCCACAGCGCGGAATGCCTCCCACAGCCGATCCCGCTCTTCTGCGCGGCCGGTGAGCGGGATGGCGCGCAGGCGGTACAGCCCGAGGCCAGCGTGGGCGAGCGGGGGGGCACGCGGGGGCTCGTCCACGCGCCAGTCCGCTTGGGGGTCCGGCGGGAGCGGGATCGGGGCGAGGAGGTCGGGGTCGGCGTCGACGCGCGCGGCCAGGGGGGCATCGAGCATCGGCGCCGACATGGTGATCGTGAACGTGGTCAGCGAGGCGTTGTCCAGCCCGCTCGGCCCGATCAATAGCCGGGTGTCGGACGGCACTGCGGCGAGGGCCCGGCGCGCGTCGGCGGCGGATGCGAACCGATCGGCGGGGCGCTTGGCGAGGCAGCGGCGCACCCAGGCCTGCAGCGCGGGCGACCCGGGTGGCGGGGGCAGACCCTCGGTGAGCTGCGCGCCGAGCACCGAGGCGAGCGCCCGGGCGCGCCACGGGTGCCCCTCGGCCAGGTCCCAAGCGAGCCAGCCCAGCGCATACAGGTCGGTCCATGGGCCAAGCTTGTCGTCGTCGGCCGTGATCTGCTCGGGGGCCATGTACAGGGGCGTGCCGATGGCGTTGCCGGCGCGGGCGCCTTCGCGCACCAGGCGGGCCACGCCGAAGTCGGCGAGGCAGAGGCGATCGGCGAACCGGAGCACGTTCGCGGGCTTGATGTCGAGGTGGAGCACGCCGCGGGCGTGTACATGGGCGAGGGCCGCGAGCAGGGCGTCGAGCGCGCCGCGGAGGTCGTCGAAGGTCCACGCGGCGGCGATCCCGCGGAGGGATCCGGCGGCGAGGTCCATCGCCATCCACGGGCTTCCAGACGCCACGCCCAGCTGGGCGGCCTCGGTGGCGTTCAGCGCTCCCAGGTCGTGCAGCACGATCACCCCGGGGTGGCTGAGCCCGGCGACCGCGCGCGCTTCGTCCCGCCAGGCGGACCGGCCGGCCTCGTCGAGCTGGGTGAACAGCTTGAACGCCGCTGGGGAGTTCGTGGGCAGGTGGCGGCCGGCCCACACCTCGCCCTGCCCGCCTCGACCGAGGGGACGCTCGAACTCCCAGGCGCCGACATGCACGCTTGCCACGTGCTGTCCTAGCACGCGCGCTCACGCCCGGGAGGCATTCAGAGCAGCGAGGATTTGCGCGGCCAGCCCGGTGTGGACGTGTCAAGCAATGATGTGATGTAACACTCGAACTATCCACAGGGCCGGGTCGGGCATTGTCGATGTTGTCGGCGGGTCGCGTGGACAGGGGTCGCGGCGGTCCACAGGTCGTGCACAGGCGGACGGTCCCTCAGGCCGCGGTGTCGAACGTGATGGGCACGGTCGGCTCCGCGCCAGCCCAGGCCACGCCGTCGAAGGCCCAGACCTGGTGACGGTGGTGGGTGGCGACCGGCACCATGGCCGTCGGGCGGCGGGTCTGCGCCCAGAGCAACCCAGCGGGGGCGAGCATGGCGAGCCAGGTGGGGTCGCCCGTGATGAGGGCGACACCGGCAATCCCGGCGAAGGTGGCAGTGGCGGTCACGAGACGTTCCATGGATATCCCCCGGCCCGACCAACCTACAGACCGTTCGCGAGGAGTCGATTGGAAGGCATGTCAGCGGCCTTACAAGCCCTCTCGCGAGGCGCGCGGGCCCGCTGACAGTCACCCATCGATCGCGTAGTGGACGCTGTCCTCGACACCCTGTACAACGGACTCGAGCCCTGCGCCTGACGCGGGGCCGGAGGGTCTCAAATGCCCCGATTCTGGTTGACGATGGACGAAGACTCGCTCGGAGAGCCGGTAGAGGCTGCGTCGATCGACGACGCCATCGCCGTGGCTCGAGACGCCGGCACGCTGCGCACGGGAACGCTCACCGTCCGCTACGATCTGCGGATCCGGTCGGGGGCGAAGCCGGAGGACTACTGGATGTGCGCGCGCCATGACCAGGAGGTCGTGGTCGATGCGCCGCAGGCGGCCCCGCCGAAGCCTGTGCCGGCACCTGCGAAGCCTGCTCCGAAGCCTGCGAAGCCTGCTCCTGAGCTCGCGAAGCCTGCTCCTGAGCCCGCGAAGCCTGCTCCTGAGCCCGCGAAGCCCGCCGCGGAGCCTGCGCCTGTGGCTGCTGAGCCTGCGGCTGCGGCTGCCCAGCCTGCTCCAGCGAAGCCTGCTCCGGCCCCCGCTTCCCCGAAGCCGGCCGCTCCTGCGAAGGTGTCCGAGGCGTCCAAGCCGGCCAAGGCTCCCGCTGCGGAGCCTGCCCCGGCCCCGTCCGAGTCGGCTGAAGCGGCGCCTGCCGCCGCCGATGCGCCATCCACCGAGAAGACCTAGGCCCCACGGGGCCGCACATGCGGCCCCGTCATCCGCGACGGGTGTGCCCGGATCTCCCCCGGGTGGCTAGACTGACCTGGTCCGCCTGCACGGGGCCCCCCTGTCCGACCTCGCCGATCGAATCCGTGCGCTGGCCCGCGCGCACGGCCTGTCGCCGCTCCAGGAGGAGCAGTGGCTCGACCTGTTGGTCGGGCCCATGGACGACAGCGCGACCTTCACCGCCGAGCCCACCATGGAGATCCCGCTCGAGCCGGAGCTGCCCCAGCAGCGGTATGCCGACCTGGGGCGGCTCGCGCTCGGCGGAATGGGGGATGTGCGGCGGGTGCACGACCGCATGCTCGATCGCACCGTGGCGATGAAGGCGCTGCGCGACGACGTGGTGGACGTGAGCGCGGGTGCCCGATTCCTGGCGGAGGCGAGGGCGACCGCACAGCTCCAGCACCCGGGCACGGTGCCGGTGCACGACGTGGGCACCCTGCCCGATGGGCGGCCCTTCTTCACCATGCAGGAGGTGCGGGGGCGCACACTGGCGGCGCTGATCAAGGCGCTGCATGCCGGCTGTCGCGGGAGGTGGGTGGTGACCCCCGATGGCGTGTCGCTGGAGCAGCTGGTGCGGGTGCTCCACCAGGTGGCGCAGACCGTCGCCTACGCCCACGACGCCGGCGTCATCCACCGGGATCTGAAGCCGGCGAACGTGATGGTCGGGGACTTTGGGGAAGTTGTCGTGGTGGACTGGGGGCTGGCGGCAGACCTCCCAGCTCCGGCCTCGCTCCCCGGGGTGAGCCACCGCCCGTCGCCGTCAGCCCGGGGCGCCGTGGGGGGCACGCCGGCCTACATGCCCCCCGAGGCGGCGAGAGGGGCGGCGGATGCGCTGTCCCCCCGGGCGGATGTGTATGCGCTCGGGGCCATGCTGTATGAGCTGCTCGGAGGTCTGCGGCCGTACAAGCGCTACGGCTCCCCCGTCACGCTCGCGGATGTGCTCGGCGGCCCGCCGCTGCCGCTGTCCGAGGGGGCCACCCACAGCCGGCCTCTCCCGCCGGCGCTGGTGGAGCTGGTCGGCCAGGCCATGTCGCCGGATCCGGGGGACCGACCGCCACATGCCGGGGCCATGGCGCTGCGTCTGCAGGCGTGGCTGGACGGTGCGGTGCGCCGAGAGCGGGCGCAGCATCTGGTGGACCGCGCGGTGGCGGCGGGGCCTCGGGTCACCGCACTGAGGGATGAGGCCGCGGCCCTCCGACAGGCGGCGGCAGACGCGCTGGAGGGCGTGCCCGAATCGGCTCCCGAAGCTGACAAGTCTGAGGCGTGGGCGTTGGAGGACCGCGCGGCCACGGTCGAGGCGGAGGCGGTGCGGCTCGAGCTCACCGCGGAGGACCTGTACCGAGCGGCGCTGGCGGATGCGCCCGACCTGGTGCAGGCCCGGACCGCGCTCGCCCGGCGGGTTCGCAGGGCCCACCTGTTGGCGGAGGCCGCGCGTGATGCCGAGGCCACCCTGCGGGCCGAGGTGCGGCTGGAGCGTCTGCTGGAGGCGTTGCCGGCCGATCATCCGGAGGCGGCCGACCATCGGGCATGGCTCGCGGGCGTCGGCGCGCTCACTCTCGCCGCCGATCCGCCGGCGAGCGCCGTGTTGTACCGCACCATCACCCGCACCCGGCGGTTGGTGGCAGACCGCTGCGGCGAGCTGGGCCAGACCCCCATCGTAGGCCTGCCGCTCGAGCATGGGTCGTGGCTGGTGGAGCTCTCGGCGCCCGGCCACCACACCGTGCGCTACCCCGTGCACATCGCCCGGCGGGAACACCACGCCCCAGCATCTCCGGTGGTTTTGCCGCCCCTCGGAACCCTCGGCCCTGATGACTGCTACGTGCCCGCCGGTCCATTCCGAGCGGGTGGAGACCCGGAGGCCCTGGAGGCCCTCGACGGCCAGGTGCTGTGGTGCCCTGGCTTCGTGATCCGGCGGTTCTCCGTCACCAACCGTGAATACATCGCCTTCCTGGAGGACCTTGTCGCGTCCGGCCTCGCCGACGACGCGTTGCGGTGGGCGCCCCGGGAGCGGGCCGGTACCACCGGTGGCGCCGGCGCGCTGATCTTCGGCTTCGACGGTGAGCGATTCACCTTGAAGCCCGACGTGGACGGCGACCTGTGGCAGCCCGACTGGGCGGTGGTGATGGTGGACTGGGCCTCGGCGATGGCGTTCGCGGCGTGGGAGGCGGCGCGCACGGGTGAGCCGTGGCGCCTGCCCAGCGAGCTGGAGTGGGAGAAGGCCGGGCGGGGCACGGATGGCCGGCACTACCCCTGGGGCGACTGGCTGGACCCGTCCTGGGCGTGCATCAAGCGCAGCCACGTAGGCAAGATCGAGCCGAAACCGGTGACGGCATTCCCCACGGACGAGAGCCCGTATGGCGTGCGCGGCCTCGCAGGTGGCACCCGGGACTGGTGCCTGGATCCATACCTCCCGGAGGGGGCGTCCATCGACGGGGGGCGGGTGGTGCCGCCAGTGGGGGCGACGGCTGCCCATCGGTATGTGGAGCGCGGTGGCACCTGGCTGGGCGACGACCGCAAGGCCCGGCTCGCCAACCGGTCTGGCGGCCCGCCGACCTTGCGGTACTCGCTGCTGGGATTCCGGCTGGCCCGGAGCTGGCCACCCGCACGATCCAGCCTCTGATCCAAGTCCGCCGTGGTGCCTGACCCCGCCCGGACCCAGGTCGGACCCGAGTCCGCCGCGGTGCCTGACCCTGTCCCGGACCCGGGTCCGCCTCGGTGCCTGACCCTGCTGTGCGCCGCCGGTTAGTGGCCTCCATGGCCGTTGACCCGATCGCGCTCTCCATCCCCGCGTTCTTCGTGCTCATCGGCATCGAGGTCGCGGTGGCGCGCTGGCGCGGCCTGCGCGTGTACCGGTTCGCCGACGCCATCACCGACCTGTCCTGCGGGATCAGCTCCCAGACAGTGGGCGTGTTCACCAAGCTGCTGATCGTGCTGCCCTATCTGTGGCTGTACGACCATCGCCTGCTCACCCTCGAGGGCGCCCTCGGCCACACCGTCGCCTTCCTCGGGGTCGACGTCGCCTACTACTGGTGGCACCGGTGGACCCACGAGGTCAACCTCGGGTGGACCACCCACGTCGTGCACCACCAGTCCCAGGACTACAACCTCGCCGTGGCGCTGCGCCAGTCGATGACGAGCAGCCTGTCCAGCTGGCCATTCTACCTGCCCCTCGCAATCCTCGGCGTCTCCCCTTGGGTGTTCGGGCTGCACATCGCCCTGAACACGCTGTACCAGTTCTGGATCCACACCGAGCTCGTGCGCTCCACCGGGCCCCTGGAGTGGGTGCTGAACACGCCGTCCCACCACCGGGTGCACCACGGCACCAACCCCGAGTACCTCGACAAGAACTACGCCGGTGTGCTGATCATCTGGGACCGCCTGTTCGGCACCTTCGAGCGCGAGGAGGCAGCGCCCGTGTACGGCACCGTGAAGCCGCTGGAGAGCTTCAACCCGCTGTGGGCGAACGTCTGGTATGCCTGGATGTTGGTGAAGGACAGCGCGGCGGCACCGTCGGCGTGGCAGGCGGCGAAGGTGTGGTGGGCGCACCCCGGCTGGCGGCCGGATGGGCTGCCGCCGTACCCCGCTCCGGAGCCCGTGAGCCGCGAGGCGCAGCGCAAGTACGACCCTGCATTGTCGCCCGGCCTGGCCGGCTACATCATCGCCCAGTTCGTGCCCATCGGGGTGGCCATGGTGGGCATGCTGATGGTGCGGGACACGGCGGACTGGGGAGTGCTGATCGCGCTGGCCTCGGCCATCCTCGCGGCGAACCTCACCTGGGGCGGGCTGTTCGAGCGGCGGTCGTGGGCGCCCGGTGCCGAGCTCGCCCGACTCGCGGCCTCCGGTGGGCTCGCGGCTTGGCTCGCCGTCACTGCCGGGCAGCCGGCCGCAATGATCGGCGTGGCTGCGTGGGTGCTCGGGAGTGCTGTGTTCGTGTTGCGGTCGCCGGCACGCCAAGCGGAGGTCGCGTGAGGGGTCGTCTCGTCGTGCTCGTCACCGGCGCGCTGTGTGCCCTCGGCTGTGCAGGGCTCGACCAGGTCGGCCTCGCCACCCCTCCACCCCCGCCGGTGGTCCCCGAGGTCGCGCCCCCACCGTCCGCCGTCCGCCCGTCCAACGTGCTCATCCTCCTGGCCGACGACCTGGGCGCCGACCGCATCGGCGCCTATGGCGTGCACCCCGAGCCCGCGTCCACCCCGAACATCGACGCCCTGGCCGCCGAGGGTGTGCGATTCCGCAATGCCTATGTGGCCCCGGTGTGCTCTCCCACCCGCGCCTCCCTGCTCACCGGGCGCCACCCCCGCCGCATCGGCATGGGCACCATCGTCTCACCGAAGAAGGACCCGTCGGGCCTGGCGCGGAGCGAGGTCACGCTGCCGGAGATGCTCGTCCACGCGCCCCAGCCGTGGGCCAGCCTCGCCCTCGGCAAGTGGCACCTGGCGGTGGACGACTGGCCCGATCGCGACCGCGATCCGCTGGTGCAGGGCTTCGACCACTACGCCGGCGCCCTGGAGAACCTGCCCACCATCGTCGGCGAACAGCGGAAGAAGAAAGGGAACTACTACGACTGGCAGAAGACGGTGGACGGCGAGACCACCTGGTCCACCCGCTACGCCACGACCGACACGGTGGACGAGGCCCTCGCCCGCATCCCGAATCTCGAGGAGCCGTGGCTGGTGTATGTGGCGTTCCAGGCCGTGCACCACCCGTTCGACCTGCCACCTCCCGAGCTCACGCCGACCCTCCGGTCGGGCGCCGAGAGCGTGCCGCGTACGGTCGACGCTATGGCCGAGGCCCTCGACACCGAGCTCGGCCGGCTCCTCGCAGGCGTCGACCGCAGCGACACGACCGTGGTGTTCCTGAGCGACAACGGCACCACGAAGGAGGCGATCAAGCGCCCCTGGCCGCCGGAGCGGGGCAAGCTCACCCTGTACGACGGCGGCTGCCGGGTACCGCTGATCATCACAGGCCCGGCGGTCACCCGCCCGGGCAGCACCTCCGATGCGTTCGTGCACGCGATGGACCTGTTCCCCACAGTGGCCGAGCTCGCCGGCGTGGACCTGTCGTCCGTCACCGCGGCCGATGGCTCTCCTGTGGTGCTCGACGGCGTGTCCCTGCTGCCCTGGCTGGCGGACCCCGACGCGCCATCTCCCCGCGAGACGATCTACGTCGACCGGTTCGGACCCAACGGCGCTCCGCCGTACCTGGCGAAGGACGAGCGGATGATCCGGGATGCCGGGCACAAGCTGATGCGCACCAAGGACGGCGAGGCGTTCTTCGAGTACCCGGCGGACGGCGGCTGGCAGGAGGGCCCGAACCTGCTCCCGCGAGGGCTCACGCCAGCGCAGCAGGCGGCCTATGACCGCCTCGCGGTGGCGATGGCGTCCCGCGTGCAGCAGCTCGAGGGCGTGCGATAGTCGCGTCGGAGTCCACCGCCGACCACACCCCCGCATGAGGCCCACCCATGATCCTTCTGCTCGCACTCCCGGCGTTCGCCGGACTGTTCTACTGGGATGGCCCCGGCTACGGCGACGATTCCTACTCCGGTGGCGACGGCGTGTGGGGCCAGGACGGCAAGGGCGTGGAGCTGCAGGGCACGGCTCCGCTGGGCAACCCAGGCAACGGCGGCAACACGGTGGACTACGTGCCGGGCGGGTTCGTCTGGGCTGTGTTCGAGGTGGTGTCGGATGTGCGGGTCGACTTCGGCCGGATGAAGCTCAAGCTGTACGACGGCCACCTGGGCGCGTGGCAGGACGCGAAGGTGATGTCCCTCGACGACACCTACGGCGGCCCCGGCTACCGCTACGTGTACAACGCCGTGATCCACGACGGCGGCCTGGGCGATCTGTACCCGTCCGACGGCATCAAGTACTACTTCCAGGAGTGGGACGGCTTCGCCTGTCTGCCCGCCAGCGCCTGCATCGGCGGCCCGTACCTCGACGCGCCGGATGTGACCGAGGGCGAGCCGCTGCCGGAGGACCTGGTGGTGCGCCTGTCGGAGTACAACGAGGTGGTGTTCGTAGGCGAGCGGCTCGGGTTCGTGGTCAACCTGGAGAACCCCACGGCCGACCGCGCCGCCTTCGACCGGGTGGAGATGGAGATCACCGCCGCAGACGTGGATGTCACCCGGGTGCTGTACGACGCCGGCCCGGCGGAGATCCCGCTGGACCCCGGCGCGGCCCTCACCAAGTCCGTCACCCTGGGCGTGCCGGAGTGGGCGCCCCTCGGCGACTACCACCTCGACGTGGTGCTGCTGCAGGACGGCGTGGAGCTCGGCCGCGACGGCTACGACTTCGTGATGGACGCGATCTAGCCGGGCCCAGCAGCGCTACCGTCGGCGGGGCACCATGCGGATCGTCTGGGCGGGCCGCAGGGTGATCGACGGGTCCATCTCCAGCGCCTGACCGGGCACCAGCTCCAGGTGCAGCGACCGGGTGACGGTGGCGAGCAGGATCACCGCCTCCATCATCGCGAAGTGCTCGCCGATGCACTTGTGCTGCCCAGCGCCGAACGGCATCCACGACAGCCGCGGGTTGCCCTGGGTGCGGCCGTCGAGCCACCGGTCGGGGTCGAAGCCCTCGGGGTCGGAGAACACTTCGGGATCCCGATGCAGGGCGTAGACACACGAGAACACGTAGCTCCCGGCGGGCACGTGGGCGCCGGCGATGGTCTCGTCCTGCACGGTCGCGCGGCTCACGACCCACGCGGGCGGGTACAGCCGCATCGCCTCGCGGAGCACCGCGTCGGTGAGCGGCAGCCGGCGGAGGTCGGCCACACAGGGCGCGCGGTCGCCGAGCACCTCGGTCACCTCGGCGTGCAGCCGGCGCGACACAGACGGGTGGCGCCCGAGCAGGCTGAAGGTCCAGGTGAGCGCGTTCGCCGTGGTCTCGTGCCCGGCCAGCAGCATGGTGATGGTCTCGGCCCGGAGCTGCTCGTCGGTGAGCGCCTCGCCGTCCTCGCCGGTGGCCGACATCAGCATGCCGAGCAGGTCATCCCCGCCGCCGCCGGCCGCGCGCCGCTCGGCGATCAGGCCGTCCACCACTTCCTCCATCGCGCGCACGGCCGCTTGATGGCGTCGAGCGGACGGGGTGGGCACCTTGTCGGGCCACGGCCAGGGTGCTGTGACCAGGCCGAGGAAGGTGGACAGCACATCCCCGAGGGCGGTGTGCACCACCGCCTCACGGGCCTCTCCGAGGTCGGCGCCGAACAGGGTCGCCGTGGCGATGCGCAGGGTCACCGCCATCATCGCCTCGTCCACCGCGACAGGCTGGTCCACGGCCTCGGTCCAGCTGTCCACCTGGGCGTCGGCCTCCTTCTGCATGGCGGCGGCGAAGCCAACGAGGTTCGGCCGCTTGAACGCGGGCTGGGCCAGCCGCCGGCGCCAGCGCCACTCGGGACCGTCGGTGGTGAGGATCGAGTTGCCGAGGATTCCCTGCATCAGCCGCTGGCCCCGGGTGCCCTTGATGAACCGGTCGGGGTGGTCGACCAGGGCGTGGCACACCGCGGTGCGACCGAGCAGCGCGTACACATAAAAGGTGCCGAACCGGAACCGCACCACCTCCTCTCCGAGGGCGCGGGCGTCCATGAACAGGCCCAGCGGGTCGTCGCGCATGCGCTGCAGGTGGCCGAGGGGGTGGCTCGACGGGAGCACGGGGGCGAGCGGGGCGGCGCTGCGGTGGGAGGGGAAGAACATGCGGACTCCAGAGCTTCGGGCGATGCTCCAATATGGCCCCGCGGTCCCTGGTTGGGTACTCGCATACCCGGAAACCTGGCGGCCCGCGTCGATCCGCACAGATGGCGGATCCATCGGCCGAAGGTCAGGCGAGCCGAGGCTCTCGGGCGCCGCGATTCAGGTTTGGGTTTGCCTCTCGCCGCAGGCCAGGTTCGCAGGCACCGCGATGTGCAGCATCTTCGGGTCGGCCAGCCCGAGGTTGTCCATGATCTCCACGAACTCCTCCACCGTGCGGTCACCGCCAAGACGGGGGTTGTGGGACTTCTCTTCGGCCACCGTAGTCATGGTGCGGCCCTTGTAGTCGTGGGCCGGGAACAGGCGGGTGGCGTCGGGGAGGGACAGGATCTGCTCGTGCACGCTCGCATACAGCGTGGTGGCGCTGCCCTGCTGGAAGTCGGTGCGGCCGCAGCCGCGCACCAGCAATGCATCGCCGGTGAACGCCATCCCGGCGTCGTGCTCCACGAAGGTGACGCATCCGCTGGTATGCCCAGGCGTCTCCCGCACCTCGAGGGCGTGCCGGCCGAACCGCACCCTGTGGCCGTGGTCGGCCTTCACATCGGCGCAGTCCGCACCAGCGTTGGCGCCCACCACGGTCTTGGCGCCGGTGCGCTCCCGGAGCAGTCCGCCGCCGGTCACGTGGTCGGCGTGCATGTGGGTCTCTAGGATGTGGGTGAGGGTGAGGCCCCACTCGGTGAGCAGCTGCGCATCCCGCTCGATCAGCTCGTCCACCGGGTCGATGATCACCGCCTCACGGGTGGCGGTGTCAGCGAGCACGTAGGTGTACGTGCACGACGTACGGTCGAAGAGCTGGCGAAAGAACATCGGGCCTCCTGCGACATTGAGCAATGCAACTCGTATGCCCGACGTGATCTCAGGCCCGAAATCGACCGCGTCTGTCGGGTTTGCCGCCGGAGTGTAGCAACCTGTAGCGGCGCGGTGCATCGACGTGACACGAGGTCACGACCGACAACGGGTGAATCGGGGTCGAACAGGGGCAGATGCTGGAGGACGCCATGACCCGAAAACCCACCCCGACCCGTAGCCCCACGTTTGCGGAGTGGGTGGAGCAGGGCAAGCGCTTCTGGGTGGCCGTGGTCGCCATCGCCACCCTCGGTGGCGGCGGCACCTGGGCGGGGTGGCAGTTCAGCGAGCTGCAGTCGGACCTCGCCGCCCAGCAAGCCGCCAACGCCACCCAACAGGCCGAGCTCGACGCCCTCCAGCAGCAGCTGGCGGAGGCGAGCGAGCAGCTCGCCGTGCTCGAGACCCTGGCCGAGCTGTTGCGGGGCGAGCTGACCCGCGGGGAGAGCTGATCATGTCATTCCTGCTGTTGCTCACGGTCGCGCTGGCCCAGGATCTGGCGCCAATGGCCGACCCGTCTACCGCAGTGGGCCAACCCGGCGACCCCGTTGTCGAGGTCACCTATGAGGCCGACGATGCGAACTCCCCGCTGGAGTTCGTGGCGCTCCCACCCTCTCCGGCCGCCGCCGAGGGGCTGGTCGCCAAGGCCCGCGCCGAACCGGTGCCGCTGGAGGACCAGGCGGAGCGGACCCGCGTCTCGCTCTGTGCGCTCATGCTCGAGCTGTCTGCCGGCCCCGTGCCCGGCTGCTGACTCCAGCGAGAAGTCCGATAGCGACCCACCCCGAGGAACGAGGGGTAGCCTCGCGAAAGGACGCCGAGCGGCTGAAGCCGGAGGCCTGAGTCGGCGGTCCTCCCAGCGCCGCGCGATACAATCCGCCCAGGAGGTGTCGGTGCGCCGATGGATGTTGGTAGGACTGCTCGCGCTGGTCGCGCCGGTCATGTTCGTCGCCACCGGCCCGCCCGCCCAGGCCGCCAAGGGCGACGGAGAACACGTCGGCGTGACCGAGATCGCGCCCAACACCTTCCGGATCAAGCAGGAGGTGTTCGACCGCTACGCGCACGACCTGCACAAGGCCGGCACCCTGGCCAGCGCCTCGCCCCACCACGGCGCCAACGGCGTCATCGGCTGGGACCTCACCAGCATCCCCAAGCACGGCATCGCCCACGCCGCGGGGCTGCACAACGGCGACCGGATCACCAAGATCAACGGCAAGGACCTCAAGGGCATGCCCGGCGTGGCGCTCACCCTCCAGTCGCTGAAGAACGACAAGAACTACACGGTGAAGATCACCCGGCGCGATGGGCGCAAGGTCACGCTGAAGTACCAGGTGCGCTGAGGTGGCGGCGAAGGAGGCGATCACGCTGGAGGTCGCCGGCCGCCAGGTTCGGGTGAGCAGCCCGTCGAAGGTGTACTGGCCGGAGCCGGGCATCACCAAGCGCGAGCTGGTGGAGTACTACCTGGCGGTGGCCGATGGGGCGCTCAATGGTGCCGCCGATCGGCCGCTGGTGCTGAAGCGGTTCGTGCACGGCATCACGAAGCCGCCGTTCTTCCAGAAGCGCGCGCCGAAGAGTCGTCCTCCGTGGATCGATACGGTCGACCTGCACTTTCCGTCGGGACGGTCGGCCACCGAGGTGGTGCTCCGGGATGCGGCCTCGCTGGTGTGGGCGGTGAACCTGGGGTGTCTCGACCTCAACCCCCACGCCATCCGCGACGACGACCTCGCCCACCCCGACGAGCTGCGCATCGATCTCGACCCGGTGCCGGGCGTGCCGTGGTCGCAGATCCGGGAGGTGGCCCTGGTGGTGCGGGAGGTGCTCACCGCCCACGGGCTGGTGGGCTGGCCGAAGACCAGCGGCTCCCGCGGCATGCACATCAACGTGCGCATCGCGCGGGAGTGGGGTTTCGACGAGGTGAGGCGGGCGGCGCTGGCGGTCGCCCGCGAAGTGGAGCACCTCGCCCCGGGGCGCGCCACCACCCGGTGGTGGAAGGAGGAGCGCCAGGGCGTGTTCCTCGACTACAACCAGAACGCGAAGGATCGCACGGTCGCGAGTGCGTATTCGGCCCGGCCAGTCGCGGACGCGAAGGTGTCGGCGCCGCTCACCTGGGACGAGGTGCCCGACTGCGTCCCGGAGGAGCTCACGGTGCGCACGATGCCCGCCCGGTATGCCGAGGTCGGCGACCTGCACGCGGGCATGGATGGCGAGGTGGGCCGCCTGGATGCCCTGCTGGAGCTGGCGGCGCGCCAGGAGGCCGACGGTGCCGCCGACGCGCCGTGGCCGCCGTACTACGGCAAGCGGGAGGGAGAGCCGCCACGGGGCAAGCGCCGGCCGAAGGTGCCCACGGTGATCGTGGCCGAGTCCGAGGATCTGGCGGCGGCCCGGGCGGGGCTGGAGCGGTGGAAGGCGCGCCACCCCGAGGTGGTTCCGCATCTCGAGCCGCGCCACGTGCTCACCGACAAGATGCGCGGCCGCTACACCACCTGGACCCGCATCCGGGTGAACCTCGAAGCGGTGCCGGCAGACCTGCGGCCGGAGCAGGGCCAGCCCGACCCCGACGACGCTCCCAATTGGGGCGCGCCGGAGGGCTGAGTCGTCAGCGATCGGTAAACCCGGCTCCAGAATCGGGTCTTGGCTGTACGCTGGAAGCCTGGGGTGAGGCATGCGCGGGTGGATCGGACTGGCAGCTGTGTTCTGTGTCGGGTGCGGTCCGGCGGACTCCACGGCACTTCTCGCCGCTGAGAGCGTGCCAGCGCTCGACCGCGCGCTCACGGGGTTCGAGCTCGCGGCGGCGGAGGGCGGTCAGTGCCGTCTGCCGAGCACCACCCTGACCGACACCGACAACACCTCGTGCGGCATCGTGGCCGGTCCCGATGATGGGCAGTGGTGGGACGGAACGACGCTGCCCGTGCTGTCTCCCGGGTTCTCGATCCGGCGACTGGCAGTGGGCGGATCCCGCGCCAGGGTGGGCCACACGTCCCTGCCCGGCGACCACGGCTCGCTGTTGGTGCTCGACGGTCGTGACCTGGTGCGGGTGGATGCGGACGGCTCCGAGGGCGTGGTGGCGACGGGCGGGTGGACACCGCTGGCGCTGGAGCGGATGGACGACGACGGCGTGGCCGTGAGCACGGCAGACGCGGTGGTGGGGATCTACGGCCCGCTCTGAAGCTGCGCCCGCAGGCTCGCCGCGGCGACGCCCAGGTCGGACGACTCGCCCAGCCCGAGGGCTTCGCGCACGCTGTCCGCGGCGTTCAGGGCGGCGCGCGCCTTGGCCAGATCTCCTGTGATCCGCTCGGCCTCGCCGCGTCGGAGGGTGGCCAGCGCGGCCTGCAGGCGGTCGCCCCGCGTGTGCAGCGCGGACTCGGCAGCCACCAGATCGGTGAGTCCCCCGCGGTCTCCGGCCGCGACCCGGGCGGCGCCGAGGTGGCTCCGTGCGATGGCCCCCAGCCGCACCTCTCCAACACCGTCGAAGATCGACACGGCTTGGCGATATCGCTCCGTCGCAGCCCCATCGGCCTCCGCCTCGGCCACGAGCCCGAGGTTGAGCAGGGCCAGGCCCTCCTGACGCCACGCGCCGAGCTCGCGGGCCAGGATGAGCGCTTCCTCCAGGTGTCGGCGGGCTGCGTCGGGACGCCCGCGGGACAGCTCCACGTCGCCGAGGTTCGCGAGCACACCGCAGGCGCCCGGTCGGTTGCCGGCGGACCGGTGTAGCGCGAGGGCGGCGTCGAACCGCTCGGCCGCGTCATCCAGCTCGCCGGCCTGGCTCGCTACGGTGCCCAGGTTCGCGGCCGCGATGGCGGCCATGCGGTGGTCCCCGGCGGACTCGGCGCAGGCGAGCGCATTCCGCCCCGCCCGGGCGGCGGTGGCCAGGTCGCCGTGCCGGAGGGCGATGGCGAGGAGATTGGAGTGCACGAACGCCTCGAGCCCGGCATCTCCGCTCGTGCGGGCGAGTGCCGCCGCCCGGTCTTGCTGGATCGCGGCGTCATCGAGGTCGCCGGTGCGCATCCGGGCGACACCGAGCCGTGCCCGGGCCCACCCCTCCAGCTCCGGCCGGCCAACGCCGGTGAGCAGCTCCACGGCCTGGCCGAGGCGCGCGCCGGCGTCGTCGAGTGCGCCCGTCACCTGGTCGAGCTGGCCCAGTCCCGTGAGCACGGCGCCCTGCAGCGCGGGGTCGCCCGTGGATGCGGCGATGGCTGAGGCCTGGGTGTAGGCATCCCGCGCCCCAGACGCATCGCCCGCCAGTCGGAGCGCCTCGCCCCGGGCGATGAGCAGGCGCACCCGGATGGATTCCGACGGCTCGAGCGCGAGCACGGCGTGCATACGGTCGAGGATCGGTCGCCGGGATCCGTGTCGTTGAAGCAGGGTATCTGCTGCCAGGAGGGCGCGGGCGGCGGCATCGCCAGCGCCCATCGCCACCCCGTGGCTGGCGGCGGCGAGCAGGTCGTCGAGCTCGTCGGGGTGCACTGCGCGCCCGCTATCCAGGCGCCCGGCGAACCACTCCAGGTGGGCGCTGTCCCACGTGCTGGCGCGGCCCGCTGAGTCGCGCCGCTCCCGGGCATAGGCCGCCACCGTGTGGAGCATGGTCAGCCAGCCGTCGGCGCGGGCGGTGAGCAGGCTCTTGTCGTGCAGACCCTGCAGCGCGTCGAGCGCGTCGGGGCCGAGCACCGCCTCGGCGGCGTCCAGCTCGAACGGCCCGCGGAAGGTGGCGCAGGCGGTGAAGGCGCGCTGCTCCTCGGGCGTGAGCAGGTCCCAGGATCCGTCCAGGGCGCCGCGCATGGTGGACTGACGGGCCGTGCGATCCCGGCGTCGGGCGCGCAGGACCGTAAATCGCTGGTCCAGTCGGGCGAGGAGGGCGACCGGGGTGAGCAGGCCTACCCGGGCGGCGGCGAGCTCGATGGCCAACGGCAGCCGATCCAGGCGGTCCACGATGGCTTGGGTGAGGGCGGGCTCGGCAGGGCCGGCGCGGTCCGCGAACAGGGCGCAGGCGGCCTCGGCCGACAGGGGAGGCACGGCGAATCGGTGCTCGCCGTCGAGACCGAGCCGCTCGCGCGAAGTCACCAAGAGGGTGGCCTCGGGTACGGCTGCGAGCCAGCGGTCCACCAGCTCGGCTGCGGCGTCCACCACCTGCTCCGCGTTGTCCAGCACCCACAGGGCGGGGCCGCGGGCGGCCACGGCGTGCTCGAGGCGGGCGTCGATCGCGGCGGGGTCCAGGTCGGTGATCGCCAGGTCGAGCACCCGGGCGACGGCCCGGTGCACGCCGGCGTGGTCGGTAGCGGCGGACAGATCGCAGAACCAGGCGCCTCCCGGCGGGGCGGTGCGAGAGGCGAGCCAGTGCAGGGCCAGCCGGGTCTTGCCGGTGCCGGGCGGACCGGTGAGCGAGATGAGCCGCGCGCCGCTGGCCACGGTGGCATCCAGCCAAGCCAGCTCGGCGGTGCGTCCGAAGAACGTTGTGCGTGCGGCCGGGGTGCTTGTTTGTCGCTCATCCGACGTGACGCCGACCAGGCGGTAGCCCTCGCCGTGCACGGTCTGCAGGTGCACCGGCGCGTCCGTGTCGGCCTCGATCTTCGCGCGGAGACGGGCCGCGGTGGCGTCGGCGGCCCGGCTTGTCACCGTGGGCGCGTAGCCCCACACCTGCTGCAGCAGCTCCTCTCGACCGACGGTCTGGCCGGCACGCGCGGCGAGGTAGGCGAGCAGCTCCGCCTCCCGCTCGGTGAGCCGGGTGGCTGAGCCATCGCCGGCGATCACGGCGCGGCGCGACAGGTCGATGGTGCACGTCGTCAACCGCAGCCGGCGGCCCTGCTCGGACATGTGACGGATCTAATCCGATCTCCCGCACCTCCGGTGCCGTGCACACGGTCTGTCACACACCGTGCACTCCGTTCCGTGGGGCTCGGCCCCGCCGGTCCTATGCTGGGACATCACCTCGTCGGGCGGCGAGGGAGGGGGTTGTATGCGGTGGATTGTCGGACTGGTGCTCGTGTTCGGATGTGTTGAGGGTGCGTCCGAGCAGACCGCGGTGGACAGCGATGGTGACGGGATCACCGACGCTGAGGAGCAGGCGCTGGGCCTCGACGCGAACGCTGCGGATTCCGATGGCGACGGCCTGAGCGACGGCGACGAGCTGGCCCTCGGCTCCGATCCGCTGTCGACCGACACCGACGACGACACCTACGCAGACGGCGACGAGGTGGCGGAGGGCACGGATCCGGCCGACGCGGAGAGCCGGATCTACCTGGGGTACTGGCCCTACGCCCGCGACAAGGACGACGCGGATCACGGCGATCTGGGCGGGGTCCTCGCTCCTGGAGAGCGCATCGGACGGTTCGTGGGCAAGGACCAGTTCGGCGACCGGGTGGACCTGTACGACTTCCTCCACGACGGGGTGCCGGTGGTCATCGATGTGTCCGCCGTGTGGTGCCCTCCATGCAATCAGCTGTCCCTGTGGCTCGACGGCGGCCTGCCCGCGTACGACGACTACTGGCCCGGCGTGCGGCAGGCCGTGAAGCGCGGCGACGTGCGGTGGATCACGGTGCTCGGCGAGGACAACGACTTCGGACCGGCGACCGGTGCGACGGTTGCGGCGTGGGACGCTGCATACCCCCACGACCGCATCCCGGTGCTCGCCGACAAGAACCAGGAGATCGTGCGCCACGTCGGCCTGACCGGCTGGCCCACCCTGCGGCTGCTCGACGCCGACCTGCGGCTGGTCGAGGATGGCGGCGGCACCTACGGCGACGTGCTCGATGTGCTCAGCAGCCAGCTCTGATCACGCCTTCTTCAGGAACTCGGTCTTCAAGTAGATCGAGGTCTTGTTCACCCGGCCCAGCACATGGGACGGGTCGTCACCGAGCCGGATTCCGCGCACCAGGGTGCCGCGCTTGGCCGTGAAGTTCGCCCCCTTCACGGGCAGGTCCTTGATCAGGGTGACGGAGTCGCCGTCGGCGAGCACGGTGCCGTTGCTGTCCACCACGGCTACGCCGACCGTCTCAGCCTGGGCCCACGCGGCGGTGTCGTCGTCGAGGTAGAGCTGGTCCTGCAGGTCGGTGGCCCAACTCGCTCCCAGCCGTCCGAGTGTGCGCCAGGCCACCACTTGCACCGCTGCCACCTCGCTCCACGCCGACTCGTGCAGGCAGAGCCAGTGGGTGGCATCGAGGGCATCGCCGCCCAGCTCGCCCCGGCAGGTCGCGCACGCGGCGATGGCGTCGGTCCGCGGTTCGACCGGGTGGGCCTCGACGGCGTCGGTGCCGCCGCACAGCTCGCACGCGCCGCCGCTGCGCTCGGCCAGCGCTGGATCCAGGTCACCCATGGGCACCTCCGGCAGGCGTCTACCACTCTCAGGTGCCGAACACCTGCTCGAGGACCGCGGGCGCCACCACATCGAGCTGGCCGTAGGTGCACGAGGCCGGATCCCGGTCCGGTCGCCAGCGGAGGAAGTGTGCCGTGTGCCTGAACCGGGTTCCCTGGAGGTGGCCGTAGCGCACCTCGGCCACCCGCTCGGCCCGGATCGCCTCCCACTGCAGGCTCTTGCCGGCACTCCACCGGCTCTGCATTCCCGGCTGCCGCCAGTGCGCGACGTCACGGCTGGCCCAGTCCGCCCACGGATGCCCGTCCAGCGCGCCCTCCCTGAGCGGTGCCAGCTCGTAAACAAGCTCCTTCCTTCGCTTTACGGTGAAGCTGGCCGCGACACCCACGTGCTGCAGGCGCCCGTCCGTGCCCCACAGGCCGAGGAGCAGCGACCCCACCACCGGCCCGGACTTGTGCCATCGGAACCCGGCCACCACCACATCCGCCGTGCGCTCGTGCTTCACCTTGAGCATCGTGCGCTTGCCGGGTTCGTAGGGGCTCTCCGGGTCCTTCGCCATCACGCCATCCAGGCCGGCCCCCTCGAACCGTTCGAACCACTCGTGGGCGAGCACCGGGTCGGGGGTGGACGGGGTGAGGCGCACGGTCCGATTCGGCCGGACGGCGGTCTCCAACAAGGCGCGTCGGTCGGCGAATCTTTCGCTGCACCGGTTGATGTCGTCCGCCAGCAGGTCGAACAGCACCACCGACGCCGGCAGCTCACCCGACAGCGTGCGCACCCGGGAGGCGGCGGGATGGAGCCGCAGCTGCAGGTCGGCGAAGTCGAGCCCATGGGGGCGCGCAACCACGATCTCGCCGTCCACGACACAGCGGTCGGGCAGGGCTGCGCGCAGTGGGTCGAGCAGCTCTGGGAAGTACCGGGCGAGCGGCTTGCCGTCGCGGGACTGCAGGTACAGCTCGTCCCCGTCGCGGAACACCAGGGTGCGGAACCCGTCCCACTTCGGTTCGAACCGCAGGCCGTCTGTCGTGGGGAAGCGCCGGGCGAGCTTGCCGAGCATCGGGCGTATGGGGGGCTCGAGGGGGAAGCTCATGAGAGTGCGTACTTCGTGGCCAGGTGGTCGATGGAGTCGGGCTGGACCACAGTTGTGTGTTCGCGCCGCCGGATGGGCTGCACCTGTGTCAGGAGCATGTCAACGGACTGCACGGTCGGCCGGGTCTTGTCCGTCGCCATCGAACCTCCACGGTGGCCATTGTAGGCACATCCGGCCGATGTGGGCGCGCTGACGCCGTCGGCAGGGGTTGTCGTGTTCGGCACCGCCGGCATGGTAGGATCCGGTCGGATCCCCACTCTAAACTGAGGCTCGCATGCGCACTCTCATCGCCCTCTCCGCCCTGTTGACCAGCGGGGTGGCGTCCGCCCAGACCCTGGCCACCGCCGGATCCTGCCCTGGCGACATCACCGTCACGGTTGACGGCCTCACCCCCGGAGCCACTGCAGTGTTCCTGCTCGGCCCCGCGGGCGAAGGGTCCGACGTGATCGGCATCGGCGGCTGCGCCGGCACGGTCACCGGCCTCGCGGGTCTCCGGTTCGGCACCCGGATCACGGCTGACGGCGGCGGCATGATCTCCGCCACCCCCTACGTCGGGGATCCCGCCTGCGACATGCCGATCCAGGTGCTCGACACCGCCACCTGCTCGCTGTCCAATGTCGACACCGCCGGCTCGGCCGACGGATTCGAGATCGTCGACAACGAGCTGCTCCCCGGCGACGGCTACGCCTACGCATCCATCGATGATGCGCCGGTGATCGCCGACTACGGCACCTGGATCAACAACTGCCAGACCGACCCGATGCCGCTGCCGGATGGCTGGTCCATCGCGCCGAACACGCCCGGCATCGAAGACATCATCTACGCCGGCGGCTGGAGCACTCACTGCATGTTGGTCGAGGGCGGCTGCACCTACGGCACCTACAACTACGGCTACGGCAACTGTTACGAGCCGTGCGGGTTGATGGGGGATGACGGGTTCGGCAACTACTGGGCCACGTCCTGCTCACGCCGGGTGATGATCCGCCGTCCGCTGTAGTCGCTCACCGACTCCTGTCGACCCGCCCGGGCCACATGGCCCGGGCGTCTTCGCTCAGTGGGCGAACAACCGCCAATGATGGGCCCATGCCGTCCGTCGCGGGCGGCGACTCTTCGCGGTGCTGGACGATGGGCTGCGCGACGGACCATGGTACGGTGCCCATGGATCAATGTTCAGATCCACCGAGGTCCCACTTGCGCACTCTCATCGCCCTCGCCGCAGTGCTGCTCAGCGGCGTCGCGTCCGCCCAGACCCTGTCCACCACCGGGTCCTGTCCCGGCGATGTCACCATCGCGGCCGATGGCCTCACCCCCGGCGGCAACGCTGTGTTCCTGATCGGCGCCGCTGGCGAGGGCTCTGATGTGATAGGCATCGGCGCTTGTTCTGGCACGGTCACCGGCCTCGCGGGCCTTCGGATGGCCACCCGGATGACCGTCGACGGCGGCGGCATGGTCTCCGGCACGCCGTATGTCGGCGATGCCAACTGCGACACGCCCGTCCAGGTGCTCGACACCGCCACCTGCACGCTGTCCAACGTCGACTCCGCCGGCTCGGCCGATGGCATGTTCTTCGAGAACGAGCTGCTCCCGGGCGACGGCTACGCCTACGCATCCATCGATGACGTGCCGGTGATGGCCGACTACGGCACCTGGGAGAACGACTGCCAGCTGGACTACCGCCCGCTGCCCGAGGGCTGGGAGATCGTGCCTGACGGCACGCCGAGCATTGCGGACATCATCTACAGCGGTGGGTGGAGCACCCACTGCATGTTCACCGACAACTGCAGCTACGGCACGTTCAACTACGTCTTGGGCGACTGTGGTTGTGGTTACTTCGAGACGGACGGTCTGGGCAACTGGGCTGTCACGTCCTGCGCGCGCCGGATGATGATCCGCCGCCCGCTGTAGTCGCTCACCGACTCCGGTCGACGCGCCCGGGCCCACTGGCCCGGGCGTCTTCGCTCAGGGACGGGCCCACCAGTCCCTCAGGGGGCGAACAACCACACGGCGTCCACCGCGTGCCCGTCCAGCTCGGGCGGCGCGGCATCGTCCACCACGTCCTCGACCGCCGCTACGCGCACCGCGATCGCCGCCGTGCCCGGGGTCGGCGTGATGTACAGCTCGCCGGTGAGCACGACCCACGCATCGGCGCCCACCGCGACCTCGGCCGTCGCGCAGCTGCCGGTGGCCGCGCAGTCGGTGGCCACGAGGGCCTCCCATCGGGCGGGCAGGTCGGCCGGCGCGCCGAGGTAGCTCCACGCGTCGAGGCGGAACGCGGTGTCGGTCTCAGCGTCGCCCGCCACCCGGCGCACGGCAGCTCCGACGCACAGCCGGTCGCCGCGGAGGTCGGTAGCGTCCAACACCTGCACCAGCTGGGCGGTGCCATCGGCGGGCCCGTCGGGTCCGGTGGCCAGGAGGGTGGCGATCTGCGCCCCGTCGAACGGCGGCGCGCCGTCGAGGGCATCGGCCTGGCGGGCCTGGTCGCCGACCCATCCGCCGGCGGCATCCGGGAGGGGTCCAGCGGCGGGCTCGGCCAGGTCGAAGCTGCCGTTCACCAGCAGGTTCGCCGACGTGGCGATGCGCCCCGCGAAGCACTCCGCCGTGCAGGCGCAGTCGTCATCGGCGCAGTCGATGTCCCCGTCGCCGTCCTCGTCGGACCCCGAGCCGCACACCTCCGGCGGCGGCAGGGCGGTGTCGCCGGTGTCGGGCGTGGTGCCGGTGGTGCGGCCGCTGTCGGCGGAGTCCGAGGTGTCGCCGGTGTGGTCCGTGTGCTCGACGGTGGTCTGAGATGTGGGCGTGGTGGGAGGCGTGGGCGCCTCCGAGTCGTCGGGTGCGCCCGGGACGGGGGCGCTGTCCGCGCCCAGCGCCGAGTCGCCGCCCTTGTCGCCTCCGCATGCCAGCAGGAGACCCAGCCAGAACACTACGCCAGCGCCTCGGGATGGTGTGTGTCGGGCAGCTCCTCCTCGGGTGCTGGGATGCACTCGAAGCTGAGGCTCTTCTTCCCGTCCTCGACCTCGAGGTCCACCCGGATGGTGTCGCCCGCGTTGTAGCCACCACTCACGATGGCCTTCGACATCGGGTTCATCAAGTACGTGGTGATGGCGCGCTTGAGTGGGCGCGCGCCGAACGCAGGATCGAAACCGAGATCCGCGATCTCGGTGGCCGCGGCATCGCTCATCTCCAGCTGCATGTCACGGGCGGAGAGCAGGCGGCGAACGCGCGCGAGCTGGATCGTGAGGATGGCGTCCATGTCGCCGCGGTTCAGCGGGTCGAAGATGATCTTGTCGTCGATCCGGTTGAGGAACTCGGGCCGGAAGGCCTTGTTCAGCTCGGAGTGCACCGCTCGGTAGGCGCGGTCGCGGTCGCCGGCGGCCTCCATGATCTTCGACGATGCGACGTTGCTCGTCATGATCACCACCACATTGCGGAAGTCCACGTGGCGGCCCTTGCTGTCGGTCAGGCGGCCATCATCCAGCACCTGGAGCAGCACGTTGAACACGTCGGGGTGGGCCTTCTCGACCTCGTCCAGCAGCACCACTGAGTAGGGACGGCGGCGCACGGCCTCGGTGAGCTGACCGCCCTCGTCGTAGCCCACATAGCCGGGGGGAGCGCCGATAAGCCGCGCCACGGCGTGCTTCTCCATGTACTCGGACATGTCGATTCGCACCATGGCGGTGTCGTCGTCGAACAGGAACTCGGCGAGCGACTTCGCCAGCTCCGTCTTGCCCACGCCGGTGGGGCCGAGGAACAGGAAGCTGCCGATGGGCCGGTTGGGGTCCTGCAGGCCGGCCCGGGCCCGGCGCACGGCATCTGCGACCGCGATCACGGCCTCGTTCTGCCCGATCACGCGCTCGTGCAGCCGGTCCTCCATCTTCACCAGCTTCAGCTGCTCCGACTCCTTGAGCTTCGACACCGGGATGCCGGTCCACCGGGCCACCACCTTCGCGATGTCTTCCTCGGTGACCTCTTCCGAGAGCATCGCGCCGTCCTTCTGCAGCTCGGCCAGCTCGTCGAGCCGCGCCTGGAACTCGGACTGCAGGGCCGGGCGCTCCTGGTACAGGATGCGGGACGCGGCCTCGTAGTCGCCGGACCGCTGCGCCCGGTCGCTGGCGCCGTTCAGCTCGTCCATCCGCTCCTTGATCGACGCGATCTGCTCGATGCACGACCGCTCTGATTCGTACTGGGCCACATTGGTGGCCAGCTCCTCGCCTGCCTCGGCGATGGCCTCGCGCAGGGCGGTGGCGCGGTCCTGGGCGGACTTGGATTCGTCGCGCACCACGGACGCGAGCTCCACGTGCATGCCGGCGATCTTCCGCTCGAGGCGGTCGATGGGGGCGGGCTTGGACTCGATCTCCATCTTGATCCGGCTGGCGGCCTCGTCGATCAGGTCGATGGCTTTGTCCGGCAGCGCGCGGTCGGAGATGTAGCGGTCGGACATGGCGGCGGCTGCGATGCATGCCTCGTCGGTGATGTTGATCCCGTGGTGCGCCTCGTACTTCTCCTTGATGCCTCGGAGGATGGCGATGGTGGCCTCGACGGTCGGCTGCTCCACCAGCACCGGCTGGAACCGCCGCTCGAGGGCCTTGTCCTTCTCGAGGTGCTTGCGGTACTCATCGAGGGTGGTGGCGCCGATGCAGCGCAGCTTGCCGCGGGCGAGCGCCGGCTTGAGCATGTTGCCCGCGTCCATCGAGCCCTCGGTCTTGCCCGCGCCGACCAGGGTGTGCAGCTCGTCGATGAACAGGATCACCTGGCCGTCGCTGCTCTCGATCTCGTTGAGCAGCGCCTTGAGCCGCTCCTCGAACTCGCCGCGGTATTTCGCGCCGGCGAGCAGGGCGGGCAGGTCGAGGGAGAGCACCTTCTTGCCCACCAGCGACTCGGGCACATCGGCATCCGCGATGCGCTGCGCGATGCCCTCCACGATCGCCGTCTTGCCAACGCCGGCCTCGCCGATCAGCACCGGGTTGTTCTTCGTGCGCCGCGACAGCACCTGGAGCGAGCGGCGGATCTCTTCGTCGCGCCCGATCACCGGATCGAGATCACCGTCGATCGCCTGCTGGGTCATGTCGATGGTGTACTTGCCGAGCGATTCGTACTGGGCCTCGGGGTCGTCGGTAGTGACCTTCTGGCCGCCGCGCACCACCTCGATCGCGTCGAACAGCTTCTTGCGGTCGATCCCGAGCTTGTGGAGCATCTTCGCGCACTTGCTGTTGCCCGACACGATGGCGACCAGGAACATCTCGCTGGTGATGTGGCTGTCACCGTGGCTCTTGGACGCGGAGTCCGCGCTGTCGAGAACCGCCTGGAAATCGCGGGAGATGCCGGCCTTCGCGCCACCGCGCACCTTGGAGTACGAGTCGACCAGCTGTGCGGTCTCCGTCTCGAGCTGCTCGCCGCGCAGGCCCAGGTGCTTGATGATCGACGGCACGCTGCCGCCGTCTTGCACGAGCATCGCCGCGAGCAGGTGGCCGGGGCGGATCTCGGGGTTGCCGAGGCGACCCGCCATGCGCTGGGCGTCGGCGATCGCTTCCCTGGCCTTGACGGTGTACTTCTCGAACTTCATCGCGTGCTCCGGTGGGGCGGCAGCGCGGCCGCGTCGGGACGGGAGTATGGCGCCAGGACCGGGTGGGGGCAAGGGCGGTGGGCGGCCGGTCGCGGGTCTGCGGCCGGGTACCGAACGGGCTGTCCAGGCCCGAGTCAAGGGCCGGCCCGATCTGCGCAGGCATCCTGCGCTACACTCGGGCCGGTTCGCAGACGAGCAGACTGGACTTCAACCTGAAGCTCTGTGTCGGGCTGGGAAGGCCGGCAACCGAATCGGTCATGTCGGTGTCGCGCGCGTGTGATGGACCCGGCGCGCGCAGCACCATACTTACGGCGGTGAGCGGGGGGCGCATGGGCGCGCGGGGCGGTCGGAGGAAGAAGGCCAACGAGCGGTTCCAGCGGAACGTGCTCCGCCTCACCGAGCGCCTGCTCCCGTCACTGCACGAGCTGTGGGACGGCGATGTAGACGATCGCGCCACCGCGGCGGCAGAGCTCGAGCGGTTGTGCCGGTCGGCCGAAGCCGTGGGGCTGGACGAGCTGGCCGCGACCGCCCGCGAGCTGGTCACCTGGACGGGCGATGGTGCCTCCGCGGCATCGATGCTCACCCGAACGCTCCGGGGCAAGCAGCAGCGCGCGCGGTTCGCGCCGATCCGTGTGGTGGCCGACGGCCGTATGGCCACCCTGCTCCGCCGGCAGGCCACGTGGACGGCCGAGCCCTTGGCGTTCTCGTCGGACGTGGAGGGGCTGTACCGGATGGCCGGCTCCACCATACCGAGCGCTGTGGTGCTGCCGCACACTGCCCTCGACGAGGTGCCGACGGCCCTGGACCTCGGCGGTCCCGTGTTCGTGTACGGCCCCGAGAATGACTGGAAGCTCCAGGGTCGGGCCGTGCACGCGGGGGCCAGCGGCTTCCTCCGGGCAAACTTCGACCTCGGGGATCTGCTGCGGCGGTCCCGTCGGCTGTTCGACGTGGCCGAGCGCACTACGCTCCACGTGTTCTTGTTGGGAGATGAAGGCGCCCCTCGCGCCGCCTACGCCAGAGCGCTCGAGTCCCTGGGCATGACCGTCGTGTCGAGCAACGTGCCGACCGCCGTGGTGCCCGCACTCGATCAGGTGGTGCCCCATGCCATGGTGCTGCAGACCCCGGTGGGGGGGCGGCACATGCTCCCCGTCCTCGGGCTGGCGCGCGCCCATCCTCGCGGAGGCGTGCCGGTAGTGGTCGTAGGAGACCGGGATGGCGCTCGGTGGATCGCCGGCGGCGCGGACGATGCGCTGTCAGAGTCCGTCCCGCCCGATGAGGTGGCTGCGAACGTGTTGGCCCGGTGTCAGCTGCATGCTCAGCGTGCGGCCACACTCGACACGGTCACCGCGCTGCCCGAGCGCGACCCCACCCTCGCCGCGCTCGACGCCCTCGTCGCCCACGCCCACCGGAGGATGGAGCCGCTGTCCGTGGCCCTGGTCGAGATCAGTGAGCTGGCCGGCATCGAGCGCCGGTGGCAGCGGTCGGGAGTGGTTCAAGTGCGCTCGGCGGTGGGCGAGACGGTGGCCCAGACGGTCCGCCGCACCGACCTGGTCGGCTGCGTCGGGCAGGATGCCTTCTTGGTGGCCCTCCGCGGGGTGCACGCAGACGTTGCTCGCCGGCGTATGGGTGATGTGGAGCGGCGCTTCGCCCGCAACGCCCGAGGCCAGCACTTGCTGCGCGATGTGCGCCTGGCATTCGGAGTCGCCGACACCGAGGCGACGGTGGAGCGGCTCGCAGTGCGGGCCCAGGCCGACCTCGAGGCCAACCGAGGCCCGGTGGAGTAGGCCTCGGTGAAGCTGTAGGAGTTATCCGGCCGCATGCGATCCATCGGCTTCTCCATCGACGGCACCCACGGCGCTGCACGCGCCACCACGCTCACCCTGGACCGCGGCACCATCGAGACGCCCGTGTTCATGCCGGTGGGCACGCAGGGGGCGGTGCGGGCCGTGAGCCCGCTCCACCTGCACGACACCGGCGTGCAGATCGTGCTCGCCAACACCTACCACCTCGACCAACGCCCGGGCGCGGATCTGGTGGCGAAGGCCGGCGGGCTGCATCCGTTCATGGCGGTGGATGTGCCGATCCTCACCGACTCGGGC
>JBLFXJ010000049.1:0-33308 GCA_047609825.1 Myxococcota bacterium | reverse complement strand
TGTGCTCGGGCGTGGCCACCAGCGACCGCTCCCCCACCTCGAGCGCGAGGGTCGTCGCGGCCGTGCGAATCCCGGTGTGGGTCACAGCGCGCTGCACGGGCGCACCCTGCGCGAGGTTCCACGACCACACCGCGTCGCCCGGCCGCAGGTCTTCGATCGCGACCGGCCCGTCGGGGGTGGCGACCGGAGTGCCGGGCACGAAGCAAGTCCAGTTGTTCGTCGCGCCGCCGGCAGGGTCGCTGCCACCGCCGCCCGCCTCCGTCCCGGACCCGCCGCAGGCCACCAACCACAACAGCGCGGGGATCATGGGCAGTCCCAGGTGAAGATGTACATGTGGTCGTCCCATTCCTCGTCGAGATCGGCGTCGGGGCGGGTCTGGGTGATCTGTCGCCCTGCGTCGTCGTAGGCGTTGATGGTCCACGAGTTGGACTCGCTCTCGAACACCCGGCCGTCGAAGGGATCTTCCGACCAGGTGTAGTGCGTGGTGGAGGCGGTCGGGGCGGGCGTGCACGCTGCAAGCCAGGACAGGAGGAGGACCATGTGCACGTGCCTCGGTAGATGCGCAGGTTCGAGCTTGCCATACGACCGGCGTGGCCCGCAACTGTCGCGGGACATGACCGCTGCGAGGAGCACCACGAAGCGATGACCGCATGCGGCCACGACGCGTTCTGATGGTGGGCGGGCCGCGGTGGCACGTCTCCCGCCCGCCGCCCGCCTGTGAATGCCGTCATGCTCAGACGGACATGGCCTGGAGCCCCCAACGGGGCATCCTGGTGACCACAGGGAGGACGCCATGGGCACACGACTCGACAACGCCACCCGGCTGTACATGGAAGGCATCCGCGATGGCGACATCAGCGCCATCGACCGGTACACGGGCGACCGGTACACGCAGCACAGCACCGGCGTGCCGGACGGCCAGGAGGGCTTCAAGGCCTTCTTCCGTGACTTCCTGGAGCGCAACCCGAAGCGCGACATCCGCATCGTGCGCGGCTGGGAGGATGGCGAGTACGTGTTCGTCCAGGCCTACCAATCGCTGAACGACGGCGAGTTCGAGTACGTCACCACCGACTTCTTCCACACCGACGCCCAGGGTCGGATCATCGAGCACTGGGACGTGATCTCCGAGCTCGGCGGGCCGGGCGCCATCGACGGCGCCACCGCGATCACCGACTTGCACGCCACCGAAGCCAACAAGCGGGTGGTGCAGGACATGCTCCGCGGCTGCCTCTTCCCCAGTGCCCGGGCCGAGCGGATCGCCGACTGGGTCGCCGAGGACATCGTCCAGCACAACCCCGATGTGCCCGACGGCCGCGCCGCATTCGCCGCGTTCGCCCAGGACGCGGATCGGCCGCTGGTGTACGACGACATCGTGTTGTGCGCGGGCCGGGGCAACTTCGTCGCCACCATGAGCCGGGCGCGCCTGAGCGACCAGCCGCTCTGCTGGATGGACATCTTCCGCCTGGAGGATGGCCGCGTCGTCGAGCACTGGGACAACAGCGAGCCGGCCGGGACGTCGACGGTGAACGGCGGGAAGTTCTGACCGGGCCGGGCTGCGGTGTGGTGGAGCCTGGTGCGCTGGAGCCTGCTGAGCTGGAGGGGGCCGAAGACGCTGTCGGCACGCCCCGCGGGGCTGCGCTGACGCTGGGCGTGGAGGGCCTGTTCGAGTATGGCGAGACGGTGGACCTGACGGTGGGCGGTGCGGCGCCGGGTGAGTCGGTGTATCTGCTGGGTTCGCTGAGGGGCCCGGGTCCAGGGCCTTGCCCGGGGATCATCGGCGGCTCGTGCCTCTATCTGAATGGCCGCGCTGAGCTGCTCCGGACCGCCAAGGCCGTCGGTGGACCGAGCCGGGCCTCGCCGACCCAGCGGCCAACCTCTCCGCCCGGGTTCAGGTGGGCACACGAGGGGCCTCCTTCGAGAAGGGGCTGGCCGCCATCGGCGTCGCGCTCGACGACCTCGGAGACACGGCGAACGCCGGCTTCCTCGGAGACGACGCGTAGCTGTCCATCGTGGTCTTCTCCGACGAAGATGACGGCAGCCCGGATCCCGTGGGCGTGACCGACTGGCTGCTCGATGCCAAGCGGTCGCCCGATGATGTGCGGCTGAACCTGATCACCGGGCTGGAGCTCGGGTGCCCGTCCGCCGCACCGTCGCCGCAGTACAACGCGGCGAACCTGCGCATCGGCGGTGAACGCGCCACGATCTGCGACTTCGCCTACCTCGACCTGCTGCTCGACGTGGTGGATGGGTGGCATGGGTCCAAGCCGTACCCGCTGGCCGCACTTGCCGTGGACGGCACCGTGTCGGTCACCGCCATCGCGCCGGATGGCTCGGAGACCCGCCTCGGCGCTGGCGACTTCGCCGTGCGCGGTGGGCGGGCGGTGCAACTCACCGGCTACCGCGCCGAGGCCGGCACGCTGCTCGAGGTCAGCTACATCCCGAGGTAGTCAGAACGCGACCCCGATGGCGGTGTGGGCGGCGGGGAACGGCCCCGACGTGCCATATCCGCCGATGTCGTACGCGAGCAGGTTCAGGCCGGCTCCGCCCGACAGCACCAGATGGCCGACGAAGCCCGTGTAGCCGACCAGCACGCTGCCATAGCCGCCGGGCTTCACGAGCTTGGTCCCGTCGGTGGTGGAGAGCCGCGCGAGCACTCCGCGCGCCATCGCCCATCCGCCGGTCGGGGCCGCCCCCCAGGGGAACCACCGGGCGCCGACCTCGGCCCCGATGCCGATGAACGGCTCATGCCCCTCGGTGAGGATGCCGTCGAACAGCCGCAGGTGCGGTCCGGCGTACAGGCTGGCGTGGTCGCCCAGCCGTCCCTCCACCTGCACATGGGCGTAGCCGAGGGCGAAGGTGAGCGGGTCCACCACCACGGTTCGTGGCGGGGGCTCGGCGGCGAGGGCAGCGAGCGCGAGCAGCGAGAGCATGCCCAGGACTCCAAGGTCGAGCTGGACAGCCGACGATCAGTCGATCGGGGCGCCGACGATCCAGCAGTAGTTCGTGGACCCGTCGCCGCAGTTGTCTCGGATGTAGGCGGACTGACAGCCGCTCATGTTGTAGGTGACGCAGTTCTTCGTCGTGTCGGGCAGGTCTACGCCCCCGCTCTCGCAGTACAGCGCCGACCCGTACTCGGAGAGCCAGGCGGTGCCGGTGATGCTGTCGGGGTCGGCCGAGGCGTCGATGGAGCAGCGGTAGGTCAGCGGGTCGCCGCCGAACAGCTCGGCGCACGCTTCGACGCAGGTGAGCGTGGGCGGGCTGTCCGACCACTCCGGGCCATCATCCACGAGGAAGCTGCCGATGTACGAGATGCACAGCACGTCCACGCCGTCGCAGTCCTGGTCCACGCCGTCTTCGCACACCTCGGGGGCGCCCGGGTAGGTGAGCGGCTGGCGGTCGTCACAGTCCAGGCCGACCCACTCCGGACGCAGGCCCGGCCCTGGCGGGTCGCAGGTGGGGGTGGGGTCGACCGGGTCGCCGGCGCCGAAGCCGTCGCGGTCGCTGTCGGCGAACCACAGGCTCGGCGGGCCCACGGTGGGGTCTACATCGTTGCAGTCGTCATTGCTGGCGGCGGTGCCGTCGGGCCGGCTGCAGGCGTACACGAAGTCGTCTTCCGCGCCGAAGCCGTCGCCGTCGCGGTCGGCGTACCACTCGAGGTAGCTGTCCTCCGTCACGTCGGGGTCGGCGTCATCGATCAGGCCGTCGCAGTCGTCGTCGACCGGGCCGTCCGGGTTGCAGATCTCCGGCATCGAGGGGTTGATGTCGGCGCGGGTGTCGTCGCAGTCCATGTTCGCGAAGCCCCACCCATCGGGCTGCAGGCAGGCGAACTGCACGTCGGCGTCGGTGCCGAAGCCGTCACCGTCCCGGTCCGGGCCCCAGGCGATGAGGGTGAACACGTCGATGTCGGGGTCGTCTTCGTCCACCAGGCCATCGCAGTCGTCATCCAGCGCGGGCTCGCCGTTGCAGATCTCGGGGCGGCTCGGGTTCACGTCGTCGCGGGTGTCGTCACAGTCGTCGCCGCCGAAGTCCGCGTTGAAGAACCCATCTCCATCGGCATCACACACCGCCTCGCACTCCGGGTCGTCGCAGTCGATGCGGCCATCGGCGTCGTTGTCGCGGCCGTCGTCGCAGATCTCGGGGCAGTCGCCGTCGCAGTCGGTGTCGTCGCAGTCAATCCGGCCGTCGGCGTCGTTGTCCCGGCCATCGGCGCAGTTCTCGTCGCAGCTCGGGTCGTTGCAGTCGTCGTCAGCGCAGTCCACCAGTGCGTCGGCGTCGTTGTCGCGACCGTCGGTGCAGATCTCGAGGCAGCTCGGGTCTACGCACTCTTCGTCGAGGCAGTCCACCTTGCCGTCGCCGTCGTTGTCGAAGCCATCCCCGCACACCTCGGGGCAGCTCCCGAAGCAGTCCCGGTCGTCGCAGTCGATGGCGCCATCGGCGTCGTTGTCGCGCCCGTCACCGCAGTTCTCGGGGCACAGGCCGTCGCAGTCGTCGTCGAGGCAGTCGATCAGCCCGTCGAGGTCGTCATCGGTGCCGTTGGTGCACACCTCGCCGCAGACGGCGGCGCAGTCCGGATCCGCGCAGTCTGCGAGCTCGTCGAGGTCGTCGTCTTCCAGGTTGTCGCAGATCTCAGCCGGGGGCTTGTCGTCGCCCGGATTCGAGGATTCACAGCCCGCGAGGGCGAACACGAACAGCACGAGCATGCGCATGGGGACTCCACCAGTGCGCGGAGTATATACCGACGGTTCGGGCAGATGCGCGGCCGCGATACGAGCCCGCTCGGAGGCCCCCGCTGTCCACCCCCCTCCAGCTCCGCCCCTACCAGCACGAGGCCATCGCGGCGGTGGTCGCGGCCCGGCGTCGCGGCGTGCGGCGGATGGTGGTCTGCCTGCCCACCGGCACCGGAAAGACGGTGATCTTCTCCGAGCTGGCCAAGCTCGCGCAGCACGGTGTGCTCGTGCTCGCCCACCGGGCCGAGTTGCTCACCCAGGCCCGGGACAAGATCCAGCGCGCGCTCGGGGCGAATGGCGGAACGGTAGCCATCGAGCAGGGGTCGCGCCGGGCGCCGCCCGAGGCGAGGGTGGTGGTGGCGTCGATCCGGTCGCTGCGGGAGGAGCGCCTGGGCCGGCTGATGCAGGGCCGGCGGGTGCGGCTGGTGATCTACGACGAGTGCCACCACGCGCCGGCCGAAGACAACCGCCGGGTGCTCGAGCAGATCGGGGCGTTCGAGGACGACTGGCCCGGCACGCTGCTCGGGTTCACCGCCACCACGCAGCGGGGGGACGGCACCGGCCTCGACGAGGTGTTCAGCGAGATCGTGTACCACCGCGGCCTGCCGGAGATGATCCGCGACGGCTACCTCGCCCCGCTGCGCGGCTACCGGATCGACACGGCGGCGGACCTGCGGGCGCTGTCAGGGGGAGGTGCGGACTTCAGCCCGGATGAGCTGGCCGAGGCGGTGGATATCGAGACCCGCAACGGGCTGGTGGCGCGGTCGATCCTGGAGCTGGCCCGCGACCGGCGCACGCTGGTGTTCTGCGTGAACGTGGCCCACGCCCGCCACCTGGCCCGCACGCTGAACCAGCTGGGCCTGCGCACGGGGGTGCTGCATGGGGAGATGCCGGCGGACGAGCGGGCCGCGACCCTGGCGGCGTTCCGGGCGAGCGAGCTGATGGTGCTCACCAACGTGGCGGTGCTCACCGAGGGCTTCGACGACCCCGAGGTGTCCGCCATTGCGATGGCCCGCCCCACCCGCTCGCCGGGGCTCTATCAGCAGTGCGTCGGTCGGGGCACGCGCCTGCATCCGAACAAGAAAGACTGCCTGATCCTTGACTTTGTCGATGTGGCGGCGCTCGAGCTGGTGTCTCTGCCCACGCTGTTCGGGCTGCCGAAGAACGTGGACCTGGCCGGAGAGGATGCCGCCGAGGCGGCGAGCAAGTGGCGTCAGCTGGAGCTGGACCTCGCCGCCCAGTCACTGCACGAGGCGCGCTCGCTGACGCTCGACGAGCTGCGGGAGCGGGCCGAGGCGTTCGACCCGCTCACCCAGGCCGTGAACCCCGAGGTGGTGGCGATCTCCGGGCATGCGTGGATGTCGCTGGGGACGCCGGGGCTGGTGCTGCACATCGTGCGCAAGCGCGCCGTCGAGACGTTTCAGGTGCTCGACCAGGGGGGCCGCGCCAAGCGGTGGCGGGTGGTGCACCGGGGCTCGGTGGTGGCGCGGTTCTCCCGGATCGAGGAGGCCGTGGAGGCGGTGGACTACGAGGTGGGCCGGCTGGGTCCGGCGGTGGAGGAGAGCGCCCAGCCGTGGGCCGAGTGGCGCTCCGAGCCCGCGCCGGAAACGCTGCTGGAGGAGCTCGAGGCGGCGGGGCATCGGCGGCCAGGCGCGACCCATGAGCAGGCGGTGCGGTTGCTGGCGTGGGTGGAGCATGCGGGGCGTGCGCGGCGGTGAGGGCGGTGACAGGGTCGTGAGTTCGTGCAGCAGATCGGGGCGGAGTTCCGGTCTGCTTGCGGTCCGTCACGGCTTGCAGTCGGGTTTCGGACCGACGGACGTCCGTCCGACAATGGTCACTTGGAGCACCCCGAACGACGGCTAAACGTCTGCTATCTCCAGGAATGCTCCATGCATTGTGGTGGGGAGCGCGCTCCGGGACGAGCGGCGTGCGCTCATCTCGGATCGACCCAACACGCACAGGAGCAAAGCATGTACAGCAAGCTGGCACTCATTGCGGCGATGAGCCTTCCCTACATGTCCACCCAGGCGCTGGCAGCACCCTACGACTTCCCGCCGACCATGGCTGCACTTGCAGACCAGCCTTTCGAGGATCTCGGCGGAGACACCCACACGATGACGGACGTGATGGTCGAGGTCAATGGTGACACCATGCGCTGGGCTGGGCGGCTCGATGGGAGCGATTGGTACCGCGCGGACTTCCGCGAGCTTGGTGGGCGGATGACGATCCGATTGTCAGGTCCGGGGGGAGGCAACCTGCTTTCTATCGAGCCGCGTACCGCGTCCACCGGGAGCTACACGGACTTCACCTGGGGCGGTGCGTCATCATCTCTGATGCACTCTGTGAACCAAGTCTTCGTTGGGCAGGGCGATATGCAGTCGTTCGTGGAGCCTTGGTCGCAAGGGCTGGGACTGATTGCCATTGACCCAAGCGGTAACGTGACGGCAGACGTAATCGCTGCGGGTGCGGTCGTGGAGACCGCTATTCTCCTCGAAGCAGTACCAAGGAGTCTCCTGGGCTTTCACGACGTCGGCGATGTCGGCGGTACCGCCGCACCTGAGCACGCGATGGGGTGGGATGACGTTCTCATCCTCACCATTATCGGGATTGTCGGTAGCGCCGTTGGAGGAGGAATCGTGTATTGGTTCTCTGAGTGCGAGCCCACCCATGCTACGTGCCAGATCGACGGGCGGGACTTCGAGGGTGCCGTGAGCATTGCCTGCGGCAACTGCGAAACGGCGCTATGCGAGGTCCACTACGGCAACTGCAGCTGCCGATGCGAGTGAAGCGCTTCCACGCAACTGGAGCACCCGGTGCGATTCGTGATGTCGGTAACGCCAACGGAGCCCAGCCCGGATCTCCCAGCTGGCTTCCAGCGACTGGACGATGACCGCCCGCGGGCGTTCGTCTGGGGGGCTGCGCTGGTCGGGTGGTCTGTGGCCACCCTGGTCGCCACGCAGGTCAGCCAGGCGACCCTGCTCGCGCAGATCTCGGCTCCGGCAATCCTGGCGGCGGTGCTCGTCGTGCCGGTGCACGAGGCTGTGCACCTGCTCGCGCATCCGGGCGCTGGCCTCTCGGAGCGGTCGGTGGTGTTACTCGCGCCGCGCCAGGCCCGGCTCGCGTCTACGTACAACGGCACGCTCTCGCGGGAGCGGCGCATCGCCATCGCGTTGGCTCCCGGGATCGCGCTGACCGCGTTGCTGGCGTCGGTTGCACTGGCGGGATGGACGTGGCTGGGGCTGGCCATCGTCGCGAACGCGTCGGCGTCGCTGGGCGACTTGTGGACCGCGGTGTCCATCGGCCGGCGAGTGCCGGCGGGCGCAACGCTGCACCAGCATGAGGGCGAGGTGTGGTGGGGGGCGGCGGCGGGGTAGACGGTGGATGGCGGGGCAATGGGTAGGTCGGGTTCCGTTACCTGCTGCATCGCTCGAGCCGAGTCTCGTGGAGCAGACGACATGGGTACCGACATCCATGCCTTTGCGGAAGTCCTCCAGGACGGCCGCTGGCAGTGCACCTCGAAGCTGCGCTGGACTCCGTTCGACCAGTGCACTGAGCTCGCTCCGTTCTTCGACAGCCAGAACTATGCGCTCTTCGCGGTGCTCGCCGGAGTCTGCGCGGAGGTGCGTGCCGACCCGCCCATCGAGTGGATCTGCCCGCCGCGTGGCCTCCCTGCCGACGCGTCCAATGCCGTGCGCCGCGAACGCCGTGAATGGGGGTCCGACGGCTTCTCGGAGAGTTGGCTGCTCGCGCGCGAGGTCGTCGAAGCGGACTGGGACGCTCCGGTCCACGGCCGCGCCCGGACATCGCATGAAGGCTACGCGACGCTCTCGTTCCCACTCACGCGAAAGCCGCGTGGGGTCCCGTTGGCCCATGACGGTCGAGGTCCAGAGAATCCAGCGAGAAGTCCGATAGCGACCCACCCCGAGGTACGAGGGGTAAGCTCGCGAAAGGACGCCGAGCGGCTGACCGCCGTAGGCCTGAATCCGGTGGACGACGACGCGTCGCGCTGCGGTAGGTGAACGCGACCTTGACGACCTCCTGGTGCGCCTCGCTGCCCTCGGCACTCCAGACGGTGGGCGGCTGGTCTTCTGGTTCGACCGCTGATCCGGGGCCCTCCCTCCGCGTCCGTCGCCTTCAGGTGCGCAGCCCAGGTCCTCGAAAGGCGAACTGGAGTGGCTACAACACCCCCCGGGAGGAACGATGCACCCACGTCCCACAACGGCCCTCGCCCTCGCCCTCGCCCTCGCAGCCTGCGGACCGAAGGCCTCCACCGACAGCGCCGTCGACTCCGCCTCGGACGCCGCGACGGGCACGGGCCCTGCCACCGGCACCCCGTCCGGCACCACCACGCCGACGGGCACCGACACCACCACGACCACCGACACGAGCTCCGACCTCGACGCGCTCGAGGCCGCGCTGTGGGCCGCGTACCTCGCCGCAGCACCGCCGGACTGGGTTCCCACGCCCACCGACACCCGGGTGGAGCAGTCGCTCACCTTCGGCAGCTCGACGATGCGGTACACCGTGGAGCGCCGCGGCGCGTCCAGCGACCCCGTGCCGCTGTACATCGCGCTCCACGGCGGGGGCGGGGCCGAGGCGTGGGTCAACGACTCCCAGTGGGAGGGCATGCAGACCTACTACCGGGACAGTGTGTCTGACGGCATCTACGTGGCCCCACGCGGCATCTCGAACAACTGGAACCTGCACTTCGAGTCGGATTCCTACCCGCTGTACGACATGCTCGTCGAGCGGATGATCGTGCAGGAGAACGTCGACCCCGACCGGGTGTACCTGCTCGGGTTCTCGGCCGGCGGCGACGGCGTGTACCAGGTGGCCCCGCGGCTCGCCGACCGCTGGGCCGGCGCCAACATGTCGGCCGGCCATCCGAACGGAACCCCGTCGGACAACCTGGCGAACGTGCCGTTCCTGATCCAGATGGGCGAGCTCGATACGGCGTACGACCGTCACACCGAGGCGGCCCGGTATTCCCAGCAGCTCGACGGGCTCGAGACCGCCCACCCGGGGCTGTACACCCACGCCCTGTTCCTCCACAAGGACGGCACCCACAACAGCCCGTGGAGCGACCGCGACCCGTCCGGTGCGGACTACCCGGTGATCCGCGACCCGGATGCGTGGTTGTCGGTGGGTGACCGGTCGTCGATCGACGTCGATTCGAATGCGGTTCATTGGCTCGACGACCATGCGCGCGCCCCGCACCCGCGGCAGCTCGTGTGGGCGCTGGGCACCTGGGCCGAGCGCGAGGGGCGGGAGCTCGCCCACTACTGGCTCGCCGTGGACTCCGAGCACCGCGACGTGGGTCGGGTGGAGGCCGGCTACGACCCCGCCGACAACTCGGTGCGTCTCGCCGCGACCGATGTGCTGGCGGTCCGGGTGCGCCTGAACCACCGGATGCTCGACCTCGCCGCGCCCATCGTGTTCCGGGTGGACGACCTCGAGGTGCCGGTGGAGCTCGCACCGAGCGAGGACCTGATGGCGGCCACGCTCGCGCTGCGCGGCGACCCGCGGCAGATCTACAGCGTCGAGGTGCTCGTGGAGTGGACCGCCGACGGCGTGACCGTGACCCCGGTGACCGCCGCGGAGTAGGGCTGGGCTCGGTACCGTGACCTGCCGACACCCTCTCCTGCGCTCACCTCCGGCCGCCCGCAGCCGCCCGCCTGGGCGTCGTCATCGCTGGCGGCCGGGTGTGCACGCGTCCGATCGCCTCGGCCTCGTAGCGCACGAGGGCGCGGTCGCCGGCGAACACGAACAGCTGCGCGTACGGATCGCCCACGTCCCCGAACCGCAGCTCCACGCCCCCCGACAACCAGGAGGAGCGGTCGTCGACCCGGAGGAACCCGCGGGGCCGGCTGAGCTCGGCCACCCACAGCGCGAGCCGCAGGCCAGGCAGCCGCACCACACTCACCGCCCCCTCGCGGTGGGCAAGAAGTGCCGAGAGTCGGCTCAGACCCTCCGCATGTGGCAGGCAGAGCGCCGCCAGTCGGTCCTCGCCCACGACGGCGCGAATGGCCTCCACGCTCGGCGCCAACGAGGGAGGCGCCCGGTCCAGCATGCTCGCGTTGGGCAGTCGGCCGAGCAGCACATACGGGTCGTCGAACGCCCAGGCGCCCGCCTCCGTGCTGCGCTGGGACACGTACTGGCGCACGTGGAGGCGCGTGCGCTCGGCCAACGCCTCGTCGACCACCAGCCGCACCCCCACGCCGCGGACCGACACCAGGAATCGGGGCTCGAGCGGGTCGGGCTCGAGCTTCTTGCGGAGGCGCGCGATGGCGTGGTGCACGGCGCGACTGTCGACGCAGTCCGCGTAGCCCAGCGCCTCGGTGAGCAGCTCCCGACGGGGCACCACGGCGGGCGCTCGCGCCTTCAGCTGGGTCAGCAGTGCGATCTCGGTGCGGGTGAGCCGCACCTTCTCGCCGCCTCGCTGCACGTTGCCGGCGGCCAGATCTACATGGACCTCCCCGAGCCAGAATGTCTCCTGCATGGGCCCTCCAATTATTGTGGACGAGCGGGCGCCCCCATTGCCACACCGATCGACGGCAACCGCCCCCGCCGGCGGCGCACCGGGCGCGGCAGCACGGGCTCGACCGGGTCGGCGACCCACGGGGCGGGCTCGGTAGTGCTCTCGGCACTTGGTCCTGGGGACCTCATGCGGTTTCAATCTCTCAGACGGCAGCGGGGTTCGGTTGCCTCACCACTGGCGCAACTTTCGAAACCCGGTGCTCGGGTTTGTGGACATCGCGGTGCGGTTGGCGGCGATGCTCGCCTGGCAGAAGAGGGGTCCCATGCCGTAGGTTCCGCCGCCGGCGAGGCGGCGTTCAGACGGGAGGACCCGTGCTACAACCCGTGAGCCGGGATGATCGGCGGCCAGCTGGGGCGCCCGATCCAGCGTCCAGTCATTGCAGTTCCCGGCCAGTCCCCGCACGCCGTACACCGACACATCGGCCGGGTGCTCGGTCACCGGCACCCAGGTGGGCACGGGCGAGGCGGTCTGCAGCATGCGGGTCCAGGTGGGGTCGAAGGCGTCGCCCCAGGGGTAGCGCCGCCCGTCCACGCCCCGCGCCGCCTTCTGCCACTCCAGGTGCGTGGGCAGGCGCCAGGCCCCTCCGAGCCAGCTCAGGTAGGCCCGCGCCTGGTTCCAGGTCACCAGCACGATCGGGCAGCTGCCCTCGAGGCGCATGTGCGGCCAGTGGCCGTCGGTGCGGTCGGTTCGGATGCCAACGAAGCGGCCGTCCGGTCCTCGCTCGAGGAAGTGCTCCCGCTCGGTGTCGGGCAGGATCGGCTCGGCCGCGTGCACGGCGTCGGCATCCCCGGCGGCCAGCAGGGCGTTCAGGTAGCTGCAGTACTCGTCCACCGTCACCGGATGGCGCCCCAGCACGAACGCGTCGCTCCACCAGCGGCCGAGGGGCAGGGTGGTGTCGTAGTCGTCGTCTCCCGCGATGAACCAGCCGGCCGGCACGTAGCACTCGTCGGGCGCGAGGCTGCCGAGGGGAGGCAGGGCGATGGGGTGGGGCTGTGTGTCGCCCGGGGCCGTGCCGCACCAGTGGTGCTGCCGGGGGATGTGCACGGGGTAGTGCACCACCTCGTGGCCGGGCCGGTGCAGTGTGAGCAGGTACGACCCCATCGCCAGGGGCACCTCGATGAGCGGCGTGTGGCCCAGCACGCGCTCGAACACGGGCTGCAGGCGACGCTCGGTGGGCTCGAACCGGTGGGCCCGCACCTCGGCGCCCGGCGGGTCGGTGACCAGCGTGACGGCCCCGAGCCCAGCGATGTAGGGGCGATGCCGGCCCGACCGATCGTGGCGTTCCAGCTCCTGCAAGGTGGCCCGCGCGTCCGCCGCCGCCTCCGCCGCCTCGAGCTCCCTGTGCCGGCGATGCAGGGACTCGGCCAGTCGCTCATGGGCATCGGGGAGATTGGAGTCGTGGAGCAGCGCATCCTGCAGGTGGCGCTTCGCCCGATCCCGCGCCCGCCGTGCGCCATCGGACGCCTCGTTCCTCTCGTCTTCGAGCCGCCAGGCCTCCAGCTTATCGGCCACCGGGGCCGACTTCGGCACACCCGCGAGAGCGTCTCGGGCCGCGACCGCGAGCGCCTCCGCCCGGCCGTCGAGGACCTCGGCCTCGGCGAGGGACGCATCCGCGTCTGCCACATGGAGCATCGCCCGCTCCCGCTTGCGCGCGCCGTCGAGCCAGGCCGCGACCTCCGCAGCCAGCGGGGCCGCCGTGGGGTACCGGTCCTCCGGCTCGGCCGCGAGCGCCGTGAGGCAGATCCGATCCAGGTCGTCGTCGACGGCTGCATGGGTGGACGGGGGCAGGATCGGAGTGGCCGCGGCGACCGCCAGGATCAGCTCGTTGCCGGAGCGCGCGAGGCGCGGTGGCCGCTGGCAGAGCAGGTCGTACAGCATGGCGCCGAGGGCGTGCACGTCGGCCGGCGGCCCCACCCGATGGGACTCGCCACGCGCTTGCTCGGGCGACATGTAGGCGGGCGTGCCGACGATCACGCCCACCCGGGTGGCCTTGAGCCCGTCTGAGGTGCGGGGCTGGACGGGGTCGTGCGTGTGAACATCGTCCACCGACTTCGCCAGGCCCCAGTCGAGCACCATCACCTCGCCGAAGTCGCCCAGCATCACGTTGGAGAGCTTCAGGTCCCGGTGCACAACGCCGCGCGCGTGGGCATAGGCGACGGTCTCGCACACCCGGAGGAAGGCGTCGAGCAGGCGTCGCCGGGTGAGGCCGCCGGGTGCTGCAATCTCGAGCTTCTCCGCCCGGTGGAGCGCCACCAGGGACTCTTCCAGCGTTCGGCCGTGCACCTGCTTCATGGTGAACCACACGCGGCCGTCGTCGAGGCGCCCCACGTCGTACACCGGCACGATGCCCGGGTGCTGGAGCTGAGCCGCGATGCGGGCCTCTTCCACGAACCGGGCCAGCCAGTTGCCGTCGGCCAGATCGGGGCGGATCACCTTGAGCGCCACGTGGCGCTTCAGCTCCATGTCGCGCACCCGCCACACCTCGCCCATCCCGCCCGTGCCGAGCAGCCCCTCGCGCTCGTAGCGATCGCCGATGCGCTCCGGGAGCTCCTGCGGCTCCGGCAGGCTCGGCCCGGGAGGTGGCAGGGCCGTCGTGCGGAACAGGAAGCTCGACCGATCCAGATCGCCATCAGGCCGCATCGTCAATCCTCGTGCCGGGTGTATACAGAGTGCAGCTGGGGGGTGTGGCGCATGCCGAAAGACGACCGCCTGCGATTCCTGTTCGCTCAGGCCTTCGAGGAGGCCATGCCTACGGATGACTGTATTCCCGCAGACCGCCTGCTAGCTGCTGCGCAAGGCGAACTTGATCCGGAGGCGCGGGACGCCGTCATCGACCACACCACGCGCTGCCCGGTGTGCGCCGAGGCCTGGCGCCTCGCCTGGCTGCCCCAGGACGAGACGCCTTGAGCACGGTTCTGACGGACGAAGACCGGCGACTGGTGCAGCGCCACATCGACGCCTTGTGCCCGGTGTGGCTCCGCTCTGAGCGGGAGGATCTCGCCCAGGTGGCGATCCTCAAGTTGCTACGCTCAGACACGGAGATTCGCCATCGATCCGCGTTGTTCAGGCAGGTGGCCTACTCCGTGGTCGTGGACGAGATCCGGTACCGCAAGCGCCGCAACGTGGTGGGCATGTCGCCGAGTCTCCCCGAGCGCATCGTGAACAGCAAGGCCATCGATCCGGAGACCCGGGCGATGGGTACCGAGCTGGGCCTGAAGCTCGTGGCCTGCCTCGAGGGGCTCGCTCCGGAGCGCCGCCGGGTCGTAACGCTGTACCTACAGAGCCACCGCGTGCCGGAGATCGCCGAGATCCTCGGGATGGATCGCAAGCGGGTGTCGAACCTGGTGTACAGGGGCATGGCCGACCTGCGTGCCGCGCTGCGGGCCGCGGGCGTCGACCGGTAGCGGAACTGCACCTTCGACAGCGAGCGTGAAGCGCTGGTCGAGGGGCTGCACGAGCGCGAGCGGGCCACCGGGCGGTTCTGATGGCGGACGCGCTCCTCGACGAACGCGCCCGCCGGATGCAGACTGCTCCCAGAGGAGGAGACAATGCGAATTCTAGGGTTGGTGTGCGCGATGGCGCTCATCGGGTGTGATGACGCGAAGGATGATGGGGGCGACAGCGGGGCGGCGTCCACTGGCGCTACGGGCTCGGGCACCGCGACGGGCTCGGGCACTGCGACGGGCTCGGGCACGGCCACGGGTTCGGGCACGGCGACGGGCACCGGCACTGGCACCGGAACTGGCGGTGTCGCGCAGGAGATCATCGCCGTCCAGAACAGCTGCCCGGACCCCGACACCTACCAGGTGGTGGCGGAGACCAACTTCGAGATGCCAACGGCCGTCCTGAACATCTGGGAGGTGAACGCAGGCGCTACGGGCTGGGACGAGCAGCACTCTCTGCTCGACGCACCAGTGCCGGGCGCTATGGGCGACAACGCCGTGTGGAGGCTGAACGACGAGAGCCCGTACGTGGACGGCGTGGACACGCTGTTCCAGTGTGGCTTCCACGACACGGCTGACAGCATGGTCTACGTGGTGCGTGTGTACGATTCGGACGGCACCTTCGTGGACTGTGCGGCGTGGGGTGGCAACGCGGCCAACGTCGGTTCCGTGTTGGCGGCGCCCGAGGGCGGCGGGGATGTGACCAGCTACAACGGCGTCACCGACGCGGCTGAGATCTCGGTCGCGAGCTGCCAGACGTTCTGATCCTTCGTCGATCCGGGCCTGCACGCGATGTGCAGGCTCGGCGCGGTCAGCCCGGCCACACGAGGGGTTACGGCACCTGCCAGCCCCCGCCCGCCGAGGTCCCATGTTCCGTGCACCCGAGAGCCCGTGGCGCGTCCCGTTCGACGGGTCGTTCAGCATCGATGACAGCCCCACCGAGCCGCCTCCGAAGAGCCCGGGGAAGAAGGCGCTGAACCGACGGCTCGACGAGCTGCGCGGCGAGCTCGCCGATCTCCAGCGCATGCTCTACGCCCAGGACCAGTGGAGCGTGCTCCTCGTGTTCCAGGCGATGGACGCCGCGGGCAAGGACGGCACCATCCGGGCGGTGCTGCGCGGCGTGAACCCCGCGGGCTGTGAGGTCAGCGCGTTCAAGCAGCCGAGCGCTCGCGAGCTCGACCACGACTTCCTGTGGCGCACGGCCAAACGCCTTCCCCAGCGCGGGCGGATCGGGGTGTTCAACCGGTCTTATTATGAGGAGGTGCTCGTGGTCCGGGTGCACCCGGAGTACCTCGGCGGCCAGAAGCTCCCGCATCGCCCGCCGCTCGACCGGATGTGGGCGGAGCGCGCAGAGTCCATCGCGGACCACGAGAAGCACCTCGCGCGAAACGGCACGGCGGTCCTCAAGTTCTGGCTGAATGTGTCCCGCGACGAGCAGCGGCGGCGGTTCCTCGCCCGCATCGACGAGCCCGACAAGAACTGGAAGTTCTCCGAGGGCGACCTGGCCGAGGCCCAACACTGGGACGCCTACATGGCCGCCTATGAGGACGCGCTGAACCGCACCTCGCGCGACCACGCCCCCTGGTACGCGATCCCGGCCGACGACAAGCGGTTCATGCGGGTGGCGGTGGCCGAAGTCGTCGTGTCGGCGCTGAAGTCACTCGGCCTCGGCTACCCCGCGGTGGACGACGCGCGTCGCGCCGAGCTCCAGGCGATGCGGGGGCAGCTCACCCGGGAGTGATGCCGTGAGGCAGCCGCGTACTTGCAGCATCTGATCTGGATTCTGAGGATCGCGGGGCCCGTGGAGGGTCGCCGGATCGCCTGTTCGCCCCGTGGGGATCGTAGGGCGATCGACGCCCTACGACGCGCAGGTCTCTCGGACCCCGAGGTGGGTCGGCCGGCTCCCGCTGGCGATTCTCGCTTGTGCCGCGATCATGCTGCTGGTGCCGTTGCTCGCATCCTGGGCGCTCCTCGCCCAGCCCAGCTCGCCCCAAGCACAGGTCGTCGTGCCCAGTGCCCCGGCCCAGGTGGTCGCTGCGGCGCCGATCGTCGACTATGCGCCGCCAGCGACGCCCATCGCGCCGACAGCGTTGACCGGTACATGGACGGGCAGCCTCGACGGCGCCGCCTTCTCCATGCAGCTGAAGGAGCGCGCGGGCGCGGTGACCGGAATCCTCACGCTGCAGCAGGGACCCACGACCGTGGTCAAGCTCGTGCGCGGCACGGCCCGGTGGTCTGCAGACGGCGTGAGCGTCGTGCTCACCGAGGTGGGGGCGAACACTCCGCTGCGGATCGAGGTGTTGGGCACCGGCGCGGGCCTGACGGGCGCCGCCGACGAGGGAGGCCGCACCGTGGCGTTCCGAGCCCGCCGTCAGTCCTGAGCGGCTGGCCCGAGCCACGCCGCTACCGCACCAACAGCTGGACCGCGCCGAGTCCCACGTCTTCGTCAGGCTGGCCGTGTGTGGCGAGGAGGCGGACCTCGAGTGAGCCGGGCACCGGCGCGCTGGCCTGGAACGAGGTGTCCACGAACAGCGGCTCCTCGGCGTACCACCGGCGGTCCGGGCTCGCGCCGGAGTGGTTGGCGGTGTCGCACGACCAGGCGCCTCCGACGAACGCTGGCGCCGGCGCCCCACCGGGATGGTGCGGGCAGTTGCTGTCGTCGTCGCCGCCGTCCTTGAACCCGATCGTCCAGGTCCACACGTGGGATCGGGCGCCTGCGCCGCCCACTGTGAGGGCTACGCCGTCGCCGTAGATCGCCTCGATGTCCACCGGCACGGCGTCACCATAGGAGTCGACCGACCCGTACTGGTAGGCGACCAGCCCGCCGCGCACCTCGCTGTAGTCGATGCACCAGGTCTCCACGTCGATGGACTGGGCGAGCGCGCCCGCAGGGTCGCGGGTGCACAGCGGCTCTGCCTCGTGGGCGACCCACGGCGCGGGGCACCCGACGGTGGCGTAGTCGTCGTCGCGGACCTGGGTCCAGCCTCCGCCGTCGGTGGTCTGGTCACACCACACCTCGAGCGGCCCCGCGCACGGCGGGTCGATCCAGTACCTGCCGTCGTCGACCACGCCCAGGCCGAGGAGATCCAGGCAGTCTTCACCGGGACAGTCCCGCTCGCCTGGACTGCAGCCCGGATCGAGCACGACCGGCGCGCTCACCGCCGGCGCGCCCAGGTCGTCCGGGTCGGCCGGCGTGACCTCACACGCCACGGTCTGCCCGGGGATGGCGCCGAAGGTGTAGAGAGAATCGGAGGATTCGGCGATTGGGGCGCCGTCGACACGCCACGCGAACCGCTGGCGCAGAGCGCTGACGTCGGCCGGATCCACATCGGTGGGTGGGTCGGCGAGACACACGAGCAGGTCGCCGACCACCGCTGGGTCGGGGGCGATGCGCGGGGTGGGCTGGACCGGGGGTGTGTTGCGGATGCGCACCGGATCGCTCGGGCGCGCCTCGCCGCCATCCGGCGTGGCCGTGCACACCACGTCGCCGTGCTTGTCGAAGGCGCGGCCGTCGAGGGTGGGCCCGTCGACCCCGGCGGACACACCGTCCACGGCCCAGCTGAGGGTGAGCGCGACCGGGTCGCCGTCGGGGTCGGACGCCTCGGCGATGCAGGTGAGCACCGAGGTCTCGTACGCCTCGGCGGGCTCGATCCGGACCGCGTCGACCATCGGCGGCCGGTCGGACGAGGTCGTCGCGGTGTCGGGTGTGGGTGTCGTGCGGGTGGGGGGCGCGGTGTCGCGGGTGCCTGGGGTGGACGGTGGCGTGTCAGCTGTCGGCGCCGCCGTGTCGGCGTCCTTGGAGCGGATCCCCGTCTCCGAACAGGCGCAGACGAGGACGGCGATGACGAGGATTCTTGGGTGCACCGGTGCCTCCTGGCGGTTCAGTGTACCCGCTGGTGCGCGGCGGGGGGGTGGTCCTGCCGCGGGCCGCCCTGCCCTCCCACGCCGGCACGAAGACGGCACAATCCCAGAGGCCCATCACGCGAACGACAGCCCTGCCAAATTTGGCAGGATTGTTGTACGCCTCCAAGAGGCCTCCTACGGGCCAGCCGTCCCGGTCACTCCCCCCGAAGCTCCGCCGCACGCCGCACGAGCTCGAGCAGCTCCCGATCGTCGTCGGCGTACTCGGGCCGGATCGCGCCTTCGACGGTCGCTGCGAGCGCTCGCCACGACACGCGGGAGGCCCACGGTCGCTCGCGGAGCTTCTCGGCCAGGGTGGCGGCGGCGACCGCGATGCGCGTATCGGGGTGGGCCTGGGCGAGGTCCACGGCCACGCCCGCGATGGGGTGCTCCAGCTCCACCGCTGGGGCCTCCGGGCCAGGGGCCTCGTACCGCATGCGCACCGTGCCGAGCCGGTGGGAGTCGGCGGCGGTCCGCTTCACGGCGTACAGCGCGGTCACCTGGTGCCCAGCACCCACCTCTCCCGCGTCCACGGCGTCGTCGCGGAAGTCCCGGTCGGCGATGGCGCGGTTCTCGTACCCGAGCAGTGTCCACGCCTCGACCGCGTCCGGGTCCCACTCCACCTGGATCTTCACGTCCCGCGCGACCGTCTGGAGCGTGGACAGCAGCCGATCGGCGAACACCCGGCGCGCCTCCTTCTCGGAGTCCAGGTACACGTACACGCCGTCGCCGCGGTCGGCGAGCTGCTCCATCACCCCGTCGCGGAGGTTGCCGGTGCCCACGCCCACCGTGGTGAGGGCGACCCCGGTGCCGGCCTCCCGGGCGATGCGGTCGAGGAGGGCGTCGCCGGAGAGGCCCACGTTGGCGTCGCCGTCAGAGCACAGGATCACCCGGTTGATCGCGCCGGGCTCGTACACCTCGTGGGCCAGGCGGTATGCGGCGTCGATGCCGGCGCCCATCGCGGTGGACCCACCTGCGGACAGCCGGTCGAGGGCGGCGAGCACGGTGGACCGATCGGTGGCCGACGTGGGGGGCAGGACGACCCCGGCTGAGCCCGAGTAGGTGACGATGGCCACGCTGTCGCCGTCGCGGAGCTGGCCCAGCAGGGTGCGCAGGCCGAACCGCACGAGGTCGAGCCGGTCGGTGCCCATCATCGAGCCGGAGGTGTCGACGAGGAAGGTGAGGTGGGCGGGCTTGCGGTCGTCCCAAGCGACCCGGCGGGCCTGCACGCCAACGCGCACGAGGTCCACATCGGGCGACCATGGGGAGGCGACGAGCTCGGTGTGCACGCCGAGCGGTCGGTCGGTCGCTGGCCGCGGGTAGTCATAGGTCTGGGCGTTGACGAACTCCTCGACGCGCACCTGGTCGACCGCGGGCAGGTGGCCCTCGCGGAGGAGGCGGCGGGCGAGGGTGTAGGCGCCGGTGTCTACGTCGACTCCGAACGTGGACAGGGCGTCGTCGGCGGTGGTGATGTACCCGAGCGCCTCGAGCTGGCGGGCCATCGGCGAGCGGTCCGGGCTGGCGGGCTCGCGGGTGACGGTCTTCGGGTCGATGTAGCCGAGCGAGACCAGTGCATCGAACTCGCTCCGGGTCAGCTCGGCGCGGCCGGTGGTCGGCTGTGTGGCGCGCGGGTCTTGGATGTTGAGCTGATCGCGGGAGGCGACGTCCTCCTCCATTGTGACGGTGAGGAACCTGCCGTCCGCCAGCTCCAGCTGGACCGCCCGGTCGGCGCCCAGCGTCATCACCAGCGCTGACGCCGCGAGCAGCACAGGCGTGGTGACTCCCACGACCCATGGCCACCGGCGGTGGGCGGGCGGCAGGACCCGCTCTGCGAGGCCCGACGGGATCGCGTCGTCGTCCAATCCCTCCAGCTCCGCCGGCGCGAACCGGGCGTCGAACGAGCTCTTGGCGTCGGCGTCGCGGTCGAGCAGGGCCGCGGCCTCTTCCGACAGGTCACCGGTGGTGGGGTCCCAGGCGTCGATCTCAGTGCGGGTCATCGGATCATCCCTTGCTCGCGGGCGACGGTCTCGAGCTGCACGCGCATGGCGGCGCGCCCCCTGGCGACTCGGCTGGCTGTTGTTCCAGGCTGTACGCCGAGAATTTCAGCGGCTTCGGCGTAGGTGTGGCCCTGCCCATCCACCAACCACACAGCCTCGCGTTGGTGCGACGGCAGCGCATCGAGGGCGGCGGCGAGCTGTCGGCCCACCCCGCGGGCGTCGGCGGTCTGGTCGGGCTGCTCCTGCGCGAGCGGCACCACGTTGGTGTCGGCGAGGTGCAGGTCCCGCCGCTTGGCGAGGGTGTTCTGCCAGGTGGTGTACACGATGCGCTTCATCCACGCGCGAAAGGCGCCGTCCTCCCGGAGCTGGCCGATGCGGGGCACAGCACGCAGGAATGCCGACTGCAGCAGGTCCTCCGCGTGCGCCGGGTTGCGCTCCAGCCGCAAGGCGAACCTGTACAGGTCTGGCAGATGCGCTCTGACGAGCTGGTCGAGTCTGCGGCGTGGCCACATGCGGAATCACCCCGGGTTCGCCTCTCTGACAAGGTGAACCCGAGATTTCATCCGCGGTGACGCGAAATGTCGTGTGAACACCGCGCGTCGCCCGCGGGGGTCAGCTCGCGCACATGCGAGTCAACCCCGGGGCGACAATGCAGCTGGGGTCAGCCCTGCTGCGGTGCAGGCGTGATCACGCCGAACACGCCGCCGGTGTTGTCGGCCACTACGGCCATGCGACCGACGCCCTCGACATCCATGGTCGGGCTGAACGTCTGGCCACCGTTGTTCGTCACGCGCTTCACGCAGGCGTCCACATCGTCCACCGCGACCCAGGCCAGCCACATCGACGGGGCCTTGTCGTTCATGCTGGTCATCGCGCCGCCCACCCGGGTCTCGCCGTCGACCAGGATGTGGTACGGGCCCGTCGGCATCGGCATGGTCTGGTGGCCGATGCCGAGCGAGGTCTTCAGCCACGCGAGGTCTGCGTCGAGGTCCTTGCTGTGCAGCTCCACCCAGTGGATGGCGCCATGGCCGGTGGTGGGGCCGTTGGTGGAGGTGGCCTCATCCGCCTCGTGGAACAAGCTCACCATGGCGCCGCTGGGGCTGGTGACCACGCTGAACCGGCCGACGGGGATGTCGGTCGGGGGCACGACCACGGTGCCGCCGGCCTCGGCGCAGGCCGCGCTGCTGGCGTCGACATCGACGACGCGCAGGTAGTTGTTCCAGTGGCTGGGAACCTCGGCCATGGGCGGCGCCATGAGGTGGGCGAGGGGCACGCCGTTCGACGCGAACATGGTCGCCTCGCTGTCGCCCATCGGCATGCGCATCACATTCCAGCCGATCACCTCGGAGTAGAAGGCCTCGGCCTTGGTGGTGTCGGAGCTGATCACGCCGTGCCAGCAGAACTTGTTGGTGGTGTACGCCATTGTGTGGGGTCCTCGGTGGGTGGATGGTGGGTTCACCTACACGACGACCGGGGTCCACCTGGATCGACACCTGGGTGCGATTTTTCTTGTGTTTGGACGATCCTCGGGCTTGGTCGGACGGCTTGGAGGGCGGATGACGAACCCTGCGCTCGCGGGCTCGTGCGGGCAACCCGTCCACCGCGTCACGGAGTCGCCATGGCGCGGAGGCTGCGGCGCATGCGATAAACCGCCGCATGTCCTCGACCCGCGCCCTGCTGCTCACCGACCTCCAGATCAGCCCAGAGCTGTCGAAGACCCTGGATGACGCCGGGATCGCCGCCCTCTGGGCCGCGCACGACACGGTGGCCCGCGACCTGTTGATCCCGCACGATGGCCGCGAGATCGACAAGACGGACGGCTTCCTGCTGCTGTTCGGCACGGCCGCGTGGTGATTCTCGATGGCGTCGACCTCGACCTCGACCTCATCGCGCCCGCTCAGGTCATCGTGGTGGGGTGCCGGGTGCCGGGGAGCGAGGTGTTGGAGCTCGGTCCCCTCGACGCCCGCAGTGCGGTGGAGCTGTTCGCGGTGCGGGCGGCGGCGGTCCAGCACCGGTTCGACCTCGACGCCCACCGCCGTGACGTGGCCCAGCTGGTCGACGTCCTCGGCCACGCTCTACGCGCCATCGAAGACGCCGCGGCCCGCATCCGGGTGATGTCGCCCAGGGTGCAGGTGGGGCGGCTGGGCCAGGTGGAGCGGGAGCGCACCCGCCGCGAGGTGACGCCGGTCGCCGCTGTGTCCGTCCCGCTCACCGCGCGGGCGCTGGCGGTCACGGACGTGGTGGACAGCACCAAGCTGTCGGAGGCGCTCGGGGATGCGCGCATGGCGGCGCTGTGCTGGCGCGGGCGTCGGTGGAGCGGGCAGCGGGGTTCGGGGTGCGGGAGGAGCTGGTGGCGGCCGCGGGGGAGGTTGTGGCTGAGGCGGAGGGCGGGGTGAACGGGGGTTCTTCGTCGAGCGCGTGAAGGCGTGTGGCGGCGGTGCGTCCAGCTGCCGAGCGAATTGTGGCCGCGCTGGTCAGGTGCCGATCGATGAGTGCCTCCAACGCCGCTTGCGCGTGGCCCTCATGCCCCGCTCTGCATCAGGTAGGCGGGCGGAGGGACTGCCCCAGGACGAAGCGGGCCTTCTCGCGTCGAAGCATGACGAAGGGTGAGATGTGCTTCACGCCAAATGCGAGGCAAACATCGGGGATCTTCACCCGTCTCTTTGCATCCGGGTCAGGCACCTCGTGGGTCACCAGGGTGTGCTCCCCCAATCTGGCTTGAGCCACGAGGTAGTAGTCGGCTGTGGCCTGGAGAAAGGTCGACTGGGCCGCAGGTGTGTACGACCCCTTCGTGACCCATCTGGCGATTTCTGCCAGCGTTGGCACCAACTCGGGCGCGGGGGGGAGGAACAGCTGGTGGCGAGCGCGGGCCACTTGGCGAGTGCGTCATCCCCAGCGATCAGCTCGTCCCGAACGGCCTCGATGCTACAGACCTTGCCTGACGCAGCCTCGCGGTCGAGCCAATCCCAGAACGCAGGGCACATCTCCAGGCCGTAGTGGAGCCGACTCGCGCTGATGAACACGTTCGCATCGAGGAGGTAGGGCACTACGTCACCTCGAGGCCGACTTCGGCGGCGAGGCGCACGAGGGTGTCCTTCTTCTTCACGTTCAGCAAGCGATTGGCTTCCGTGAAGCTGGAGCGGCCTTCCCAGGTGCTCTCGATGACGGCGCGGGCGAAACGTTGGCCCAGTCGCACACGCTGGGTACGGTAGAAATCACCGCCGCCGCTCGACGATGCGCGACGGTTGTTGAGGCGGGCCAGCTCGGCGACGTAGAGGTCCCACATGGCCTCGCGAGACAGATGGCCAATGTCGTGGAGGCGGCGAAGCAGCACCAACGTGCTGACCCGGAACCGTCGGGCCAACCGCCTGGCCTCGTCCAGGATAGCCGCGTGCGGTCGCAGCTCGGCGTTCAATCGGTCTGCGGGTACCAGGAACTCCGCCGCGACCGCATTGCTCCAGGGCACGCGTAGCTCCCACGGCAGCGTCGGTCAGCGCCGTCTCGCCGCGCCAGAGGTGGGCCAGCTCGTGGGCCAGGGTGAACATCTGGGCCGCCCTGGCATCCGCTCCATTCACGAAGACCAGCGGCGCGAATGGGTCGGCCAGCGCGAAGCCGCGGAATTCCGCCGGGTCGAGCTTGCGGTGGGTGTTGACTCCCACGATCCCGTTGATCATCACCAGGATGCCGGCCTGGTCGGCGGCGTTCACGAGTTGCCTGAACGCCTCCTCCCACGATGTGGCTGCGAGCTGGGCATCCAGATCGAGATCCAATGCCTGGCGGATGGACTGTGCGGCGGCGGCGACCGGCGTGTCGGCGCTGAGGGAACCGACGAAAGACAGCTCTGTCAGCCCATACGTGCGCGCGTAGCTTGGTACCAAGCCTGCCGCTGCTGGCACAGGTAGAGCGTGTCGAGGAGGTTGGGACTGGGGTCCGAGAGCTCCACGCTCCCGAGGATCCGCATGTCGGGAATTGGCATGCCCGTCCTTCGGGACGGGCCCCATTGGTGCTCAGGCAGGTTGGGCGAACCCTGTCTGGCAGACAGGGTTGGTGAGACCCTAAGCTCGAGCAGCCCAGCCTTCGTGACCGGGTCCACCTCACCGCCACCCGGTCCATCGGGATGGGCCTCAGGGGCCAACCCCGTCTGGCAGACAGGGTTGGAGGGCACCTCCGCCCAGCGGAAGCACCCCACCCCCGCTACTGCCGCGCATCCTCGATCGCGTCGATGATCGCATCCACGCTCTCGCTCGACCCGGAGTGCTCCTTCCAGGTCAGCACGCCATCGGCATCCAGCACCGTGTAGCTGTGCTGGGACTTGCCATCATTGCCGCCCCACTTGGCCAGCCACTCGCCCTCGGGGTCGGCGAGCACCACCCAGCTGAGGTCGAGCACCTCGGCCCACTCGGCGGCGGTGTCGGCGTCGGAGTACCGGCCATCGCTGTCCAGCGCGACGACGTTCAGCACCACCACGTCGGAATCGGCATCACTCGCGTACCAGTCGTGCAGGCCCTGAACCAGGGCCCTGCAGCTCATTCAAAACTCGGCGCTGCCGATGACCGCGACGGTGGCGCCGCGCTGCTCGTGGAGCGAGATCAGCTCGTCCATGCCGTTGGGCAGGCTGAAGTCGGCCGGGCAGCGACCTTCGCGGAACCCGGTCTCGCAGCCGTCGTCAGCGATGGTGCCGCTGGGCGCTCCGGTGTTCGATGCGTCGTCGACGGTGGCGGTGGTGCCATCCTCTTCGGCAGCGCAGCCGAGCGCGACGAGCGCCAGCAGGGGGAAGGTGAGGCGTGCGAGCATTCAGCGCTCCTGGGCAGGGTGGGGGCCGGCAGAGGACTGCCGGCGTTCGCTCCCGTCGTAACCCGCTGTTCCGACTCGCCATCCGTGCAGACATCTCCTGCACAACCGGGCCCTGTTGCCGGTGGACGCGCCGTCCTGGCGGGCCTGTGGCCGTGAACGCCCTGCCTCGCCTCAGGCTCCGCCCTCCCGGCTCTGCCGGACCAACGTCAGGAACACATCCTCCAGGTAGTGCTCGCCGGTCTGGGCCTGCAGGGCCTCCCAGGTACCCCGGGCCAGCGCCCGGCCCTCGTGCACGATGACCAGGTTGTCGCACAGGCGCTCGGCCTCGCGCATCACGTGGGTGCTGAACAGCACGGTGCGGCCCTCGTCGCGCACCCGCTCCAGCTCCTCGAGCAGGGTGGCGCCGACAAGCACGTCGAGGCCGGCGGTGGGCTCGTCGAACACCAGCACCGGTGGGTCGTGCACCAGGGCGCGGGCGATGCTCGTCTTCTGCTTGTTGCCGGTGGACAGGTCCGAGCACCGCTGGTCGGCATGGTCGGTGAGGTCGAACCGCTCGATGAGCGCTTCGGCGCGGTTCCGCGGGTTGGCGATGCCGTACAGCCGGCCGAACCAGCGCAGGGTCTCCCGCACGGTGAGCCGGTCATACAGCCCGGTGTCTGGCGAGACGAAGCCGATGATCGCGCGCACGGCGGCGGGATCGGCGCGCACGTCGTGGCCGGCGATCGTGGCGCTGCCGGCGTCGGGCGCGAGCAGGGTGCCCAGGATGCGCAGGGTGGTGGTCTTGCCCGCGCCATTCGGTCCGAGCAACCCGAGGATCGTTCCCGGCTCCACCCGGAACGACAGATCGTCCACCGCGGTGATCGGGCCGTCGGGGCCGGCGAATCGCTTGGTGAGTCCACGGGCTTCGATCATCGGCGCCTCCACACGAGCCACACGCCAGCGAGTCCGGCCACCCCGGCAGCACCGAGCCATGCGGCCGTCAGCTCATCCAGGGTGGACCACAGCACGGCGGTGGCATTGTTCGCCGCGTGGGCCGCGATTGCAGGCCACAGGCTGCCGGTGCGCACGGTGAGCAGTCCGAGCACCACGCCAAGCACGAAGGTGGAGCCGAGCCGGGGCACGTCCAGGTGCAGGAACGCGAACGCTACGGCGGTGAGCAGCACGGCCCACCGGGTCGAGAGGCCGTCTCGAAGCAGGCCCAGCAGCGCGCCGCGGAACAGCAGCTCCTCGCACACGGCGGGCAGGAGCGCGATGAGCAGGAGGTTCGCCCACACCGGGCGGTCGCTGATCAGCTGCTCCGCCAGCGCTTCGAGGTAGGCCGTGGGCACGAATGGCGCCTGCACCCAGTGAATCGCCAGGCTGATCAGCGGCGTGCCGAGGCCGAGGAGCACGCCACCCAGCAGGTGCATGGGGTGGGGCGCCCGGAGGGAGAGGGTGGCGCCGAGCGGTCGGCCGACCCACGCCACGCCTGCCACGGCACAGGTGGCCACGATGCCGATCTGGAGGAACAGCAGCCCCCCGAGGGGGTGCAGGGCGGACGCGGCCTGGCCGAGGAACCACACCAGGAGCAGGGTGAGGGTGTACAGCCCGGCGGCCTGTCGCGCGCCCGTTCGGCGGAGCTCGCCATGCTCCCGCTCCCACTGGGTGGCGGCCCCGCGCAGCCCGCTCCAGACCACAGCACCCGTGGTGACCAGGGTGAGCAGGCCGTAGGCGGGCTGGGTGGCCTCGGCGGCGAGGCGGATGCCGAGGGTGGCGCCGGCGATGGGCACGAGGCCGAGCAGCAGGGGCGCGCTGGGGAGGAACACCGGCAGGGCGATCATCAGCATCGCGAGCAGCACCAGGCTGCCGATGAACGACACCGTGCGCCGGTCCGGAGCCCACGCGGTCACGATGCACCACGCGCTGGCGAGCTGCAGCGCCAGGCACACCGTGGCGAGCGCCGCGAGCACCAGTCCCACCGGGCCGATGGGGAGTGCGCCGTCGATCACGGTGCGGGTGATGAGCCAGGCCGTGGTGGCCAGGGCGCCGTTCAGGCTCGCCAGACCGGCAACCACCAGCAGCTTCGCCAGGTGCACATCGAGGGGGGCGGCCGGCACCAGCCCGAGGGTGTGGCGGGTCTTGCGCTGGCGGGACGTGGTGTAGGCCTGGGTCGCGGCACCATAGGCTGTCAACCCGAGGAATCCCGACACGAGGAACGCGAGCAGCGCGCTCTCGGGCAGTGGGCCGGGGGGTGGGGGCACGGCCTTCACGTCGAACTGCACGAGGGCGGTGGGATCCACGGGCGCGCCCTGCTCCCACGACGCACGCCACGCGTTGCGGGCCTCCCGCTCGAGCACGGTCTCGAGCACCCCCGCCGCGCGCCGACCGTTGTCGCCGCGGCCGCGCACGGTCCACCCGCCCTCCGCCGCCCCCACCGCCGCCACCGAACCGTCGGGAATGGCGTCGAACCCGTGCGGTGAACGCTCCACCACCTCGAGCCGTGGGTGGGCGTCGAGCAGGGCGGCGAACCGCTCTGGCACCGCGACCGGGTACTGCACGCGTGCGGCGTCCGAGGTGCCCACGTCCACGTCGAGGTCGGCTGTTGTGATGTCCACCCCGAACACGCCGAGGCTGGTGCCGCCGACCAGCGGGAGCACCAGCAACAGCCAGAGCACCCGGCTGCGGAGCTGCAGCCGGAGCTCGAGGCCGAGCAGTGTCCAGAACAGGCGACTCACCGGCGGTACGCCTCGCTGGCCACGATGCGACGGGCGGTCTCGGCCAGGGCGAGCACCAACCCCACGTCGACCAGCAGGGCGGCGACCACCTGGCGGGGCTCGACCAGGCCCTGGAGGGCGGCGGCACCGATGGGCACGGCGTTGGCGATGGGCACGGCGATGGCGTTGTCGCCCAGCGCATAGCCGAGGCCGATCAATCCGATGGTGCCGGTCATCGCCACGCTGGCGGCGGACTCGGACGACTGCAGGGTGCGCCAGGGGAGCACGGCAACGAGCTGCAGGGCGCCTATTGCGATGCCGGCGGCCGCGAACACCAGCCCGGCGGCGAGCAGTGGTCCGGCCCCGGGACCCGCCGGCCAGGTGATCACCATGTCCTCGTTCAGGGTGGCGATCAGCACCAACACGAGGTGGGCGAGGGTGATCAGGAGGGCTGTGCCCTGGGCCACCACGGCGAGCAGCGCCAGGGTGCACACGGTGATCAGCTTGCCCCAGACCAGCGCGGCGGGGCTCGCGACGGACACCAGCGAGGTGGCGAGGGTGCCCCGCTCTCGCTCGGCGGCGGCGTCGAGGGCCGGGTAGAACGCCATCGTGGTGAGCAGCACCAGGCCGAGCGCAGGAACGCCGGGGAGCAGTGGGGCGAGCTTGGACAGGGCCTCGGTGAGGTCGAGCTCATGGGAGTCCTCCAGCTCGCTCTGCACCACCCACGGCGTGGTGGCGGGCACGCTGTACACGGTTGCCAGCCGCGCCGCCTCGGCCTGACGCAGGTCGAAGGCCGCGGCGCGCAGCTCTCCCTCCGGACTCCCGGGCACCGCTGGGATCTCCCCGGTGAACCGGATCCCGTCGGAGCCCCGCTCCCCGCGCACCCAGCCATCGGCAGCACCGCTGGCCACCGCCGCCTGCCCGCCGGGCACCCAGGTCACGCCGTCGGCCTCGAGCCACTCCGGCGTGGAAGGGTCGCCTTCCCAGGCGAGCACCGTGGCGGGGTCACTGTTCAGCGTGAGCAGGGAATACTGGGTCAGGGCCCAGAGCATCACCGGGTAGAGCACCAGTGGAAACAGGAACATCCCGATCACCCGGCCGTCGCGGAGGGTCTCTCGGAGCTCCCGCTCGGCGATGTACAGGGCCGCGCGCATGGGCGAACCTACCCCAGGCCCGCCTGCGCTGCGCCCGGAACGCGGACAGGAAGGATCCGGAATAGCCTGGGCGGCAAACCCCACGGTTCGAGTACCATGGGTGCCCGGAGGCCTCTGATGCGCTTGTTCCCCCTCGCACTGATCGCTCTTGCTGCCTGTGGCGGGTCCGACCCCAAGGAAGACACCGCCCCGACCACCTCGGTCCAGACCGACACCGACACCGATTCTGACGCGGACACGGATTCGGACACGGACGCCGATTCGGACACGGACACCGATGCGGACACCGACTCCGACACGGATTCCGACACCGACGCGGACACGGATTCCGACACCGATTCGGACTCGGACACGGATTCCGACACCGATTCGGACACCGACACCGACAGCGACACGGACACGGACATCGGAGTCGGCGATTCGTCGCCGCCCTTGCCGTTCTTCGAGCCGGTGGCCGTGGGCTTCGAGCCCGTGCTCGCGTACTACAGCGATGCCACGGTGCGCACCTGGCTGCTCGACGATCCGGCAGGTCCCATCGAGATCCTGCCCTACGTGGTGCTCACCCTCGCCTCCATCGACTTCTTCGGCGGCGCCGCGGATGAGCAGTGCGAGATCGTGGCCATCTTCGCGCCGCCGCCGTCGTTGGTCGACCCCGCCCTGTGGGACGGCACCTTCCTGCCCCGCCCCGACCCCATCGACGTGGTGCAGATGGCCAGCTACGGCCCAGCGGTGGGCTGGGCCGGCGGGCCCGACTCCGCGTCGCCCGAGCGGCACGTGGGCTACGAAGGCCACCTGATCGTGGTCGAAGACAACTGCGTGGGTCGGGTGCCGGCGCCGTCTGCCTGGGTCGATGCGCCAGGTGCGTTGGGCGCCACGCCGGCCGAGGCGTTCGACGGCATGCGGTTCGGCGTGCAGATCGCCAACCAGACCGACTACCTCGACTTCCCGCTGATGGACGCCACCTGGATCGACGAGTACTGGGACACCATCGCCGCCCTGTACATCGCCATCAACCACCCAGATGGCACCTTCCACGCGGAGGACTGGACCACGGGCTACCTGTGGACCTTCGACGAGGTGGCGCGCTCCCCGTACGCGGTGCTTGGCTACTACGTGCCGCAGGATGTGCGCTCGATCCCGCCTGGGGGCCGACTGCCGCCGAGCTACATCAACTCCAGCGCCTACTGGTACCAGGACTTCGTGCTGATGGACTTCACGGTGCTGCACGACGGCCTGTAGCAGGGCTCGGGAAAACTCCGGTCTTCCCGACGGCTGCTAGTCTCGCAGGTCGCTGACTTCTGGGGCGGGGCAGGGCAGGCAAGCGCTACGTGTGGGGTCCATTGGACGCCACGCCGAACGGAGGCCCCATGCGCCTGACTTCCTTGCTCCTCGCCCTCTGCCTGCCCTTCGCCGCCCTCGCTGGTCCCAGCGTGGGCAAGAAGGACCTCGACATCGTGCCCACAGAGGTCCAGGCCGAGTGGGCCGAACTCGCGGCCGAGCTCGCGTCCATCGAGGCCGAGCTGAAGGCCGTGAAGGAAGCGATTCCCGACGCGAAAGACAACATGAAGGCGGACAAGACCGACCTGGGCGCGGCGAAGGACGGCATCGCCGTGGCGAAGGACGACAAGTCGCTGGCGAAGCAGGAGGCCAAGTCGGCGGTCGAGATCGCCAAGCTGAACCGCGACGCCGCCGAGCAGGCCTACAAGTCGGCCGACATCGAAGTGGACCTGGCGAAGGCCGAGCTGAAGCTCGCGAAGACCAAGGGCGACAAGGTAGGCATCCGCGCGGCGAAGGGCGCCTATGTGGAGTCCAAGCAGACGGCGAAGGAGAAGAAGGTCGCGTACAAGGACGCGAAGCGCGCCATCGGTGACACGAAGGACGCCGGTGCCGCCTCGATCTCCGAGAGCAAGATGGCGCTCGACGAGGCGAAGGTGGCCACGGATGAGGCGGCGGACGAGCTGGCCACGGGCAAGGTGGAGATCTCCCTCGCCAAGGCGGAGCTGGACGCGCTGCAGGCGCGGCGCGACCTGGTCGAGGCCAAGCTGCGCCGGCGCCAGGCGAAGGCGTTCGGCGATGCCGGCGGCGACGTGGAGCTGGTGAACTTCATCGACGCTGTGGACATCGCCGCGGCCCGCTCCGAGAAGGCCGACGCCGAGGTGGAGCGGCTCAAGGCGGAGATCGCCGCGGCCGCTCCGGAGCCCGCGACCGGTCCGGCCACCGACGAGTAGGGTGGGCCGAAGCTGGCGTTTTGTTAGGCGTCAGGTGCCTCGGGCGATCGCCCGGCGCACCAGCCAGTCCACGAGCCGGTCGGGAACCACGCGCTTCAGCACTTGCCGCTGCACGCTCCCGGGGCCCATCGGGTGCCGTGGGGCGGGATTCGGGTCGATCAGCACGTCGGCGATGCGATCCGCCACGTCTTGCGGGTCTGCGGCGGTCGCGGTCGCGCTATCCGCCATCCGCTCCACCTGCGCCTTGAGCTCCGCATACGGGCCTCCGGGGGCCAGTGCACGACGCGCGACCGTGCGGTTGCGGCCGAAGATGTCGGTCTTGTACGGCCCGGGCTCGAGCAACACCACGCGCACGCCGAACGGCCGCGCCTCGTGGCGGAGCGACTCGGTCATCCCCGAGACGGCGTGCTTGGTGGCCGCGTAAGCGCCGAGGCAGGGCACCCCCATCCGCCCCGCCATGCTCGACACGTTCACGATGCACCCCGAGCCGCGGGCGCGCATCCCGGGAAGCGCCCGCACACACAGGGCCCAGACCGCGAACACGTTCACTTCGAACAGGCGGCGAAGCTCGTCTTCGTCGATCTCCTCGAGGGGCCCGGCCAGCGCCACTCCCGCGTTGTTCACCACCGCGTGGAGCCCGCCGTGCTCCCCCTCGATGGCCGACATCACCGCCTCCCGCTGGGCCGGGTCGGTGACGTCGAGCTGGACGGGGTGCACGTCCAGCGAGGCCGTGCGCTCCCGTAGGGGCCCCGCCGTGTCCAGATCGCGCAGCCCGGCGAACACGGTGTGCCCACGGCGGGCTGCGGTCTCCGCTGCGAGCAGGCCAAAGCCGGAGCGGCACCCGGTGATCAGGACGTTCAAGGCAGACCTCGCGCGGGCCGGCCGCATAACGCGCATCCGGCGGGGTGAACGTGGGGTGGGCGCGGCTCGACCCGGCGCCGGATCAGAAGATGATGCAGTTCTCTGGACTGATCTCCTCGGCGTTGGTGACGCCGTTGTACCCGGTCACGTCCCCGCCGCCTTCGGGGGTGAGCAACACCGCGTCGATCCTGTCGGCCTCGGCGCCCCAGGCGACGCAGTCCTCATAGGTGCCGTGCGTGTCGAACACCCGCACGATGTACACCATGGAGGGCGACTCGTCGTGCACGCCGCACGCGAACAGCGTCTGCCGTCCGTTGAACCATGCGGTCTCGTCTTCCAGATCCCAGAACACGTCGTCGCCTGCGAAGCCCGCCTCCGGCAGCTCGAACAGCGCGTGCTCCTCGTCCCAGCCGGTCGCCCCCGGGTTGACCTCCCACATGTTCAGCGTGGCGTCGCCCAGCATGAAGTTGGTCTCGGCGCGCACGCTATACGTGGCCTCGTCGGGGCAGTGCTGCTGGACAGCCACGATCAGCTGGTCTGGCGTGCCGGTGCCCGTTCCAGTGCCGGTGCCGGTGCCGGTGCCTGTCCCAGTGCCGGTGCCGGTGCCTGTCCCGGTCCCAGTGCCCGCTCCGGTGCCGCCGCCGGTGCCGGTGCCGGTCCCGCCGCCCGTCCCGGTGGCGCCGCCCGTATCGGACGCACCATCCGGTGGCGTGGTCGCCGGTGTGTCCGCCAGGGCTGTGTCACCCACGCCCTTCGCCAGATCCTCACAGCCCGCCATCGCCACCACAACCACCAACCCGATCCACCGCATCATCGCCTCCTCCGCCCACACCCACGAGTGTACCCCAACCTTCAGCGGGTCACCCGCCACACCCCACTCACCCCGGCGGCCCACACCTCGCCGTCGCGCCCGAGCACCTCGGTCAGAGCCCCGTCGACCCCTTCCACCCGGGACCACGCAGCACCGTCCCAG